>JBBSPQ010000231.1:0-4898 GCA_038258585.1 Pseudomonadales bacterium | reverse complement strand
GGTCGGGCTGACGCCGGGTGGCTTTCTGCGTATGCTGCGCTACGAGAGCCTGTTCTACGGGCTGACTGCCCTGCTCTATGGCCTGCCGCTCGGGATCGCCCTGAGCGTGTTCATCTATTCCCAGTTCGATGGGGTGAGTACCTTTGCCTTCACCCTGCCCTGGGGGGCGATCCTGGGCTGTATCGCCGGCGTCCTGGCGATTGTCTTCGCCACCATGATGATCTCCGGCGCGATGATCCGCAACGACAACATCGTCGATACGATCAAAGACGAAAATCTGTAATCAGCCGTCATGCCCCGGCGATTCACGATTACCCCCTCTCGTGCGAACAAGTTCGCACGAGAGGGGCGCGAACAAGTCCGTGCGCGAACAAGTCCGCGTTAGGGTGAGATTGCTAGCCGCGCTTCATATCCCTGAAATTCAACACTCCCAGATTTTACCGGAATCTTGAAAGAGGAGATCACGATGTCTAAGAAGCCTAATATTTCTCTGTCGGTTGTATTAATAATCACGATGCTGCTCGCCGCCTGCGCGCCCGCCGCAGCGCCAACAGCCGCGACCGCAGCACCGACCACCGCACCGACCGCTGCGCCGGTTCAACAAACGAGCGCTCCGGCTGCAACCACAGCAGCCCCTACAGCCGCTACCGCTCAGTCCGATGACTCGTCGATTAAAGTCGGTTTGGTGACCGATACCGGTAGTGTGAATGATCATGCGTTCAACCAGTTGGCCTGGGAAGGTGTCCAGAAAGCCTCCACAGAGATGGGTTTCCAGGCAAAATTCATCGAATCCACGCAGCCCAGCGACTATGGGACGAACATCGATGCGTTGGCGACCGAAGGCTACAACGTCATCATCACCGTCGGTTCCCTGATGGGCGATGCCACGGCTTCCAAAGCCAAACAATACCCCAGCATCAAATTCGCCATCATCGATAACGCCTATGAGCCTACCAACGGCTCGCAATCTTGTGCTGAGACCGTCCTAAACTGCTACTCCGATGGCGGTCTGACCAACGTCACCAGCCTGATATTTGCGGAAGACCAGCTTGGTTTCCTGGCGGGCGTTCTGGCAGGTGGCATGTCCAGGTCTGGCTTCGTTTGCTCTGTCTCCAGTCTGAAGACCGCTGCGAGTGATCGCTACGTGATCAGCCTCTTTCGGGGAGCCGCCTGGCAAGCCGGCACGGATATTCAGTGTATGAATAATTACATAAACATTCAGACGACGGATGATAACGTTCCTTCCTCCACCGACTCCACCCAGGGGAAGGAAACCGCTCTGAAACTGATCGGCAATGGCTGCGATGTTGTCTTCGATGTTGCCGCCAATGGTGCTCTGCTGGCTGCCAAGGAAAACAACGTGATGGCAATCGGGTTCGATATCGACCAGTACACCACCTATCCCGAGGCGCAGGGCGCTCTGATTTCCTCCGCTCAGAAGAATGTGGACGTCGCAGTCTACAACTACCTGACGGCGGTCGTCAATGGTTCCGTCAGAGCCGGAACGAGCACCGGCAACCTGCAAAATGGCGGCATCGGACTGGCTCCCTTCCATGATTGGGACAGCCGGATCCCCGCCAATCTGAAAGCCCGGATCCAGCAGGCAAGCGACGGGATCAAGGATGGTTCCATTACGCTTGATGTAACCTCAGGAGGGTAAAAAGTCTACTGCGAACAGGGTGCTGTGCTCAACAGGGTACAGCACCATTTTTTGTAATGGAATTTAGGAACAAAGCTATGACATTTGCCTTACAAGCCGCAGGTATTATCAATCATTTTCCGAGTGCTTTTGCGAATGATCACGTCAATTTCCCCCTGGAAAGAGGTGAAATACTCACGTGAATCCGGGAAAAGCTCCCGGTTTCGATAGGCCAGGAACAGATGCTTTTGTCGAATGTCGAGGATCGCTCGAATGAGCAGTTGAATCCACATTGTAATAGGGCGTCTTGTGATTGCAAAGACAGAATATCACAATAGGACGCAAACGGATCGAAAGAAGGCTGTTCCTCTCGGATCGTCGTCAGAGCGAACACCGAAACGGAGACAATAGTGACCAGAATGAGCGCGGCGTATCGTCTGATTTCGCTTCCTGTTTGATCAGGCTTTTGTCCAGCAACGACGCAATGTCCGTCGATGATATTCAGAGTCCGGTTTTCCAAACAGACGGCCTCCGCCGCTTCGAGCGTCCAGCCGCCGCCGAACTCGCCCAAACGACGGAACAGCCTTTGTTCCTCCTCGTTCAGAAGTTCATAACTCCAGTCAATCGCGTTAGTCAGTGTCCGGTGGCGTGGCTCAATGTCGCGTAAGCAATCGGATTGCAGCAGCAACCGTCCGCTCAGTCGTTCGAGCAGCGCTGGCGGCGGCAGGCGTTTCACTCGCGCCGAGATCAGTTCAATCGCCAGCAGCAAGCCGTCCAGCCGGATACAAATCGCAGCAACAGTTCCGGCGTTCGCTTCAGTCAGCTCAAAATCCGCCGTGACCGCTTGTGCTCGTTCCATAAACAGCGTGATCACCGTCGCCTGGGCAATCGTTTCCACATCTGGCGGGCCAGCGAGATCAGGCAGCGTTAGTGGGGAGACAGGGATCTGGCGTTCCTGGCGGATGCGGAGCGGTTCAACGGCTCGTTGCCAGGATTTTGAGCAAAGGAGAGGCGACCAGGAGTTCGGCGATGTCCGGGGCGGTTGGCAGAATTTGCTCGAAGTTGTCCAGCAGCAGAAGCATCTGCTTAGCGCTAAGCAGATGAGAACTCTATGAACTATACGGCTATATCGGACAAATCATATTACATTTGCTATATCATAGGCTAGTGTGTTGCATAGTTTGTTCAGAAATAGCTATAGGCTCAAACCATGAAGATCCTGCTTCTGAGCGATTACTACCCTCCCTTCCTAGGAGGAGGTCATATTCAAACCTATAAGCTGGCACGCGGCTTATTCAAGCGAGGGCATACAGTTAGTGTCGCTACATTATGGAGTGGTGGATTAGCTCAACACGAGACAGACGAAGAATTTGGATTTGAGATCCATCGCCTTCAGCAGATGAGAACACTGCTTCCCCATGCTGATCAAAACCACGCCCAGCGCCATCCCACTCCCTTTGCTGATCCGGTAACAACCGCTGAATTAAAACAGTTGATCAAAAACATCCAACCAGACATTGTGCATACCTATGGCTGGATTACAAACACCTGCTTATCGGCGATGCGGGACATAAAAAATATTCCAATCGTGGCCTCTCTACGGGATTATGGGGCTGGCTGCGCTACCCGTACCCTGATTTATCATGACAAGATCTGCTCAGGGCCGGGGTGGTCAAAATGTCTGGAATGTTCCTCGCATCACTATGGCAAAATTGTTGGTACAGTAGCGGCAATCAGTGTGCTTTCGAATCGTCAGAGTTTCGCACAAGAGATCGATGGTGTTCACTCCATCAGTCAATACGTCCAGCAAGTTACTGAACGTGACGTGTTGAGCACTTCGAATACCCTCAATCCTGATCAAATATTAGAAGTGATTCCCGATATTCACGACAATGCTGAACTCTCCCCCTATGATGAAGATGCCTTGCGCGAACTGCCGCAAGAGCCGTTCATTCTCTTTGTGGGGAGTATGATCAGCCGCAAAGGTATTCACGTTTTGTTAGACGCCTATACTCAACTGAAAAACCCACCTCCACTGGTGTTGATCGGCTATGATGGCCCCGATGCACCAAAGACATATCCCGCTAACGTTTTCATTCTGAAAAACCTCCCTAATAATGCTGTTTTGGCGGCCTGGGAGCAGTGCCTCTTTGGAGTACTGCCTTCAGTTTGGGCTGAACCGTTAGGCGATGTTGTGATTGAGGGCATGAGTAAAGCTAAAGCAGTGATTGGTACTCACCCCGGCGGGCATGAGGATTTGATTACAGAGGGTAAAACCGGGTTACTGGTGCCAGCAGGTGAGAGCATCCCGCTCGCAGAAGCGATGCAGACCTTGATCGATAACCCTGAGTTATGTAAGCAGTTCGGTCAAGCTGGCTATGAAAAGTCTAAACAATATAAGGATGATGTCATTTTACCGAAATTTGAGGCGCTGTATCAAAAGGTGATAGAGCGCATTTCACAGCGCACTTAGATCCTTCTTCCCTCGTTTATCGTAACCCGCATAAAGACCAACATCAGCTTTAGAGGGAATTATAGACACGGGCTTGTCTAGCTCTCGACAACTGACCGAGCTATAGAATCCCCTCTGTTTTTGCGAATGCTATTATGTTTGGCGGGCAAGATTCGCCAGTCTCGCGGGATCCTCGTGCATTTCCTTATATAGTACAAAATCAAAACTGCCCTGATAGGAGATGATCTCCGCCGGAGATCCGCCAACAACGGCACAATCAGGAATTGATTTCGTGACGACGGCATTTGCTCCAATGGCAACATCATTGCCAATGGAGATTTTTCCGAAGATTTTCGTGCCGGGGGCAACGAAGACCCGATCTCCAATCGTCGGCATCCCACGTTTATCGCCGCGCCCCGCGACACCAATCGTCACCTCATGCGCCAGGTTACAATTCTCGCCGATGATGACATCGCCGATGAAGATCGAGCCAAAATGGTTGATGTATAACCCCTGCCCTATCCTTGCGCGTGGTGAAATGGAAATGCCGGTGTAGATTTCGATCAGGCGCTTGAAGATGATGTAGAACGGGCGCAGAAGCAGCACTAACGGAGCCAACCGTCCCTGGTAATACCAAATCCAGTGACCGATACGATAGTAAAGTCCAGCGAATACCGCTGGGCATAAAATGAAAATCGCCGGATAAGACCGTTTTTCGGTGACGCGATAACGCGCAAGATCACTGAGCATGTGCTGGAATGTAGTTTTGAGGGAGATGGAATGATCCTGAGTTTCGGTCATTACTGT
>JBBSPQ010000230.1:0-4918 GCA_038258585.1 Pseudomonadales bacterium | reverse complement strand
TGCGGTGTCGGCAGATCTGCGCGTGTCAATCGTCGCCGATGAAGCGACTAACAGTCTATTGATTCGCGCCAACCCCAGAGACTATCGCCAGCTCATGGCTACCATTAATCAACTGGATGCGGTTCCATTGCAGGTAATGATCAATGCAGTAATCGCTCAGGTGACATTAACGGATGACACCCGTTTCGGTGTCGACTGGAGTCGAATAGCAAACAACCCCGTGAACCCAATTTCAACGAGAACCGTCACCAATTTCCTGCCCACGGGTGGACTGGACGGTCTGTTGTTTACTAAATCGTTTCTCGACGGTGCCGCCCGAGTTGAAGCAACTCTAGAGGCGATCGCAACAAACAATGAAGTAAAACTTCTGGCACGACCATCGTTGACTGTGATCAATAACCAGGAAGGCGTTATCAAGATTGGTTCGCAAGTGCCTGTGCAGTCCGGACAGGAAACTACCATTGGTGGCAATACCGTTCGAAATATCCAGTACAAGGACACCGGTATTACGCTGACCATCACCCCGCGCATAAACGATGACGGCGTCGTGAATCTGACTATAGAACAGGTTCTTTCTTCGGTAGATGCGAATCTGGGGATTGACGACAATCCCATTTTTCAGAATCAGGAAATCAGTACCACGGTGGTGGTGCGCGACAGTGAGAATGTCGTTCTAGGCGGTCTCATTCAATCCAATGACGGGGATTTGAATACTGGCGTACCGCTATTGAATCGGATTCCTGTGCTTGGCAATCTTTTCTCTTATCAACAGAACACGAACGAACGCAAGGAGTTGTTCATCGTTCTGCGTCCAGAAATCGTCAATCTGAATGACGCCAGCAACGTCCAGTATTCCGAGATTCTCAGGCGCTTCGAGTTCGCCGTGGAAATGTTTGAAGAGGCTGGACTGTAAAAAAGAGTTAAAAAGTGTGACAGACTGTTTGTAGCCATTTTTAGAAAAGAAGGAAGAAACGACCATGAAAAAGTTTACGAACCACCGATCCTCACATGCACTTTCGCACGGCTTCACCATCATCGAATTGCTGATTGTTATGGCGATCCTCGGCATGCTCGCCGTCATGGTGGCACCAAACCTGTTCAAGAAAGCCGACGGTGCAAAACGCGACGCGACGTTATCACAGATGTCCGCAATAGATTCTGCACTCTCGACCCACCGTCTTGATGTGGGTCCATATCCAGATGAGTTGGAAGGGCTGATGGAAAACACCACTGGCCGCTCGAGCTGGGATGGCCCCTACATGAATAATGCGTTGCCCAAAGATCCTTGGGGCAACGAGTATCAGTACAAGTCAGAAGGTTCCAGTTACACTCTGTTGTCTTTTGGCGCCGACGGTCGTGCGGGCGGTGAGGACAATGACGCCGATATCAGCCGCTGACACGCCCGAAGCAGGCTTTACTCTGCTGGAGCTGATGGTGGTGCTGGCCATCCTAGCAATGGGCGCCATTCTTGTTATTCCCAATGTCACTGGCATGAGTTCTCGCACCTTCAGCGCACAAGTGCGGGAGACCAGTGTGCTGCTTAACTATGCACGCAGGACCGCAGTGGTTACCGGTCAACCGGCTACCGCCACGTTTCGCGCAGACCAGGATGACGAAGACTCTTCTTCAGGTTCAAACACGGAATCCAACAACTTCCGATCTACCCTTGGAAGAGAAGAGGAGTGGACCAGCCGCGGCGTCATGCTCGCTTATCGTGACAGCACCGATCAGCTCTCCGATGTTGAAGACAGTGTCGACATCACGTTCTTTCCTGAAGGTGGCAGCACAGGCGGCGAGTTGATCTTGAGTCAGGGCGAGCGCCGTGCAATTGTCTCCGTCGATCCTTTTTCCGGCAAAGTCCGAACTGAGTTCCCCGATGATTGAACTCTCCTCATTGTTACCATTGCGAAAATCTGCCAGTCGACAAAGCGGCTTTACGCTGCTTGAAGTGCTCGTGGCATTAACCATCACTGGCATGGTCCTGGGCGGACTATTCTCTGTTGCCGCTGGCAGCAAACAACTGGCATACCGATCGGGGAAAAGTTTGCCTGTCGCGATCCAAGCCCGAGCGACATTCAATTTTGCGTTGCTGCAAAATGAATACCGCGATGTGGAGGAAATCATCGAGGACGACCGATTCAGAATCCGCGGCAATGATCCGCTTGCTGCCGTTCCTCGCAAGACACAACCCCAAAACCTGCGGCTGCAATCCTTCGAAGTGATCGACACGGAGACTGACCGGGTGATCGAAGGAACCCGCTGGAATCTTCTGGAGTTGGAGGAGTAGGCAATGTTTTCCCAACGCGGGTTTACTCTCATCGAGGTCATTTTGTCATTGGCGTTGACGGCCCTGCTGCTCAGTTTGCTGAGCACGGGAATGTACGCCGTGATGAACGATTGGGAGAACGACACGTCCTCTCTGGACGACGACCTGGATCAAACCATTGCCATTCTGCAACTTGAGCGCGCGTTGCAGGGCGCTTTTCCGCACAGTTACCGAGACGAAGAATCGTTGGGTCGATTTGTCTATTTCAAAGGCGCGGATGACACACTTAGCTGGGTCTCTTCGGTGTCGCCGCAGCGAACCGGAGGCCTGACCGCATGGCACCTCCAGTCAGTCGACGACGAAGGCGTTTATCTTCGTCTTGCTCCTGCCATGAGCGATAGCCCGGATCAGCGGCTGGAAACAGTTGAGCCAATTTTACTGATTCCGAACTACACCGCGGAATTCGCGTATCTTTACGAAGAATTGGACTTCAGCAAACGCTGGCGCGAAGACTGGCTGGGGGAGGTTCAGCAGTCGCTTCCTCTGGCGGTAAGTGTGACACTGACACCCATCGATGAGGACATTGTCCAGACCGGACCGCTCAATATTATTGCCAGAATCAGGGCCAATGAGCACCGGCTTCTGCGGCCAGGGGCGACGCCGTCATCGGGCACGTCTTCAACCAGCGGCAGTGTTCCCAGATTTAACACCATCCAGATCGGAGAGCCGTAATGAAGCATCAACGCGGCTCCGTCATCATCATTGTCTTATGGACTTCGATTCTGCTTACCGTGCTGGTCACTGTGATGGCCGGCAAGGTGCAGCTGTCAGCAAGAACCGCATTCTACAACCAACAAGCGGTACAGGATCTTGCCGCAGTTACCGCTGCCATGAATAAGGCTGAAATGGAAATATTGCTTGAGAGTATGCAGAAACCTATCGATCAACCAGTACTCACTGACATTGATGGCAACCCCCGCGAATCCCTCTTTCGTTTCAATGGTCAGCCACTGACGTTGAACTATCCTGCAGACGACAACATAGTGGTCAGAATCTATAATCACGCGGGCAAGATAAACCTGAATGGCATCCGGGGCGTCGACATGCGTATGCTGATAGAGAATCGCCTCGGCCCCGACTTCGATCCTCAGGAAGTGCAGGAACTTATGGCTGCCTGGGCTGATTGGACTGACCTGGATGATCGTGGACAGATCAACGGTGCAGAAAAAGACTACTACCAGTCACTGGACCCGCCCTACTCCCCTCGCAACAATTCAGAGCTCGACAGCGTCGAGGAACTACGGCTAATCAGAGGCTTCGACGAGTTGTTCAAGGGCGTCAATCTGGATGCGGCATTCACTGTCTACGGTACTGGTCGGTCAGTGAATCTCAATCTAGCCACCCGAGAAGCGATGCAGTTGCTGCCGGGTCTGGATGACGAGTTGATTGAGAAGATCATTTTCTTTCGCCAACAGCGAGAGATACGGAACAAACCCATGGTGGCTGAGATAGTGCCACTGGAGAAGTACGTCCAGCTTGATCGATGGATTGGCGATAATACCTCCACGGTATATTCGGTATATGCCTATCCGAAAGCGACGCCAAGTACCGAACAAGATTCCGAACAGAGAGATCCCAACGCACCGGAAGTCGACCCGGTCACTCAGGCTTATATGGAAATAATGGAAGTGCGTAGTTATCAGAATAGGGGGCGAGTGTACAAGGTTGACCCTTACAGTCGTCTCCCCGACACGACAATCGCGCAGGACGAAGATTGATCAACTCCGCTCCACTTCCCAGTCCGCGCGCATGATAATAGATCCGATCCCTTTGTTCGGACTGATCTTGATTAATTTGCTCAGTTTGGTTTCATACCAGAGCAGCCCACTGGCGTCGGCCACACCGCCCAACACATAGAACTCTCCCACCCGCATGGACACGGCATTGATGCGTGTGCGCACCGTCAACAGTTCGCCTTTCTTGAACGGGCCTTTCGGTACCACATCCGCTTCCTTGGGCAAATACGCAGACATGATTTCATCAAGCGTTCGCATTATCGCGAAACCAAAGTTACAGGTAACATCATCCGCCATGATTTCTATCTTCGTTTCGAAAATAATGTCGGACAATGGCTCTACTACATCAATCTCTTCTCCGTCTAAAGATTTCACGGTAGTAGAGATAACGCGGCAATCCTTGATCTTGCGGTCATCGACGGCATTGATGTCCAACGCTTGATGGTGTTCCGTCTGCTTGCCGGTGCAGTAGTCTTCATAGTGACCGACCACCTCATGGCTATTGCCGATTTCACGAATGCGTCCTTTCTCCAACCATATCACCGTGTCGCATAGCTCCTGGACGTGATACATGGAGTGACTGCAAAAAATCATGGTCTTTTTCTGTATGCGAAACTCGTTCATACGTTCCACGCATTTTTTCTGGAACGCAATGTCACCGACCGACAACGCCTCATCGATCACAAGCACGTCGGGCTTCACCATAGTGGCAATCGAAAACGCGAGCCTGACATACATTCCTGACGAGTAGGTTTTAACGGGTCGATCAATAAAATCACCGAGCTCGGAAAATTCTATTATTTCCTGCTCTAGTGCGGCGATGTTGTCGTCTGGTACGCCCAGCAGCGCCGCATTC
>JBBSPQ010000229.1:0-4921 GCA_038258585.1 Pseudomonadales bacterium | reverse complement strand
GTTTATTTCCAACGTGGTATAAGGTTTGTCGTCACTGTTGAGTATCTCGGTTTCAACGTGCTGGCTAAAGTGCTTCAATTTACGTGCTATGCGCTTATTCGTGACCTTCAAATGTTTTTCAGGTTCGGCCAGAAATACCTTCAGAAGATCAATTATTTCTTTGCGACGACGAGCATCGCTGGCTACCGGGTTACCGTCACTTTCCAGAACGGTGTACGTGTTCATGCAGTAATTTTTAGCGGAGGTAAACAGGCGGGCGTCCTGAATGTTCAAGTCCAGCTGCTCCATTGCCGCAGCGCTGCTGGCAAAAAGATGGTTGCGGTTGATTGTATAGATGAAGATTTGAGTGGCGCCTTCTGCCAGTGCGTCGCCTGTATCTTCGACTAACACCAGTGTGCCTTCGCCGTGATGGTTCGCGATTGCCTCCGTGTGCCAAGCGATGTTGGCAGTGGATTCACGCACGAAATATTCGTCGTCTATGTTGTCCCAGATTGATTCGATTTTTTCCTGACTCATGCCACGGTCAGTCAGTTTGATCAGCACGCTCTCCTGTTTGTCCTTGATTCGATCGGCACGGTCGATCGGATTTTCAAGACCTCTACGCAGTGCGCGTTTGGTGCTGAGATAGAGTTGGCGTAAGAGAGAGGCGCGCCAGCTATTCCAAAGATTCGGATTGGTGGCGTTGATATCTGCAACAGTCATGGCGTAGAGATAATCCAGATGCAGCTTGTCTCCCATCTCCAGCGCAAACTGATGGATGACTTCCGGGTCTGCAATGTCCATTCGCTGTGCGGTCATGGACATCAACAGATGCTTACCGATCAACCATGAGACGAGTTTAGTGTCCCACGCACTCAGATGGTGAAGCTGGCAGAACTCGGCTCCGTCGACCATACCCAGCGTCGAGTGATCACCGCCACGACCTTTGGCGATATCGTGGTAAAGTCCGGCGATATATAACAGTTCCATCTTTGGTAACCGACGCACAATATGGGCGGCAATTGGAAAGTTTTCTTCCGCCTTAGGCAGGCGAAAACGACGCATGTTTTCCACAACCTGCAACGTGTGAGCATCGACGGTATAAATGTGAAAGAGGTCGTGCTGCATCTTGCCAGTGATGGCACCGAACGCTGGCAAATAACGGCCCAGCACACCATAACGCGCCATTCTGCGTAACTGCGAAGTCAGATCATGAGGAGAGCGCAATAACTCCATAAACAACGTTACATTGCGCAGGTCGTGACGAAATTTATCGTCGATCAGGTAACGATGCTCTCGAATCAGTCGTATGGTGGCTGCCCTGACGCCCTTGATTTCAGGATTCTGTGCCATCAAAACAAATATTTCGAGAAGGGCAAACGGGAAGCGTTTAAATACGCCCGGATTCATTACTTCGATGTAGTCATTACGAATCTGAAAACGCTTATTGATAACGGTGATTTCTTCCTTTTCACCGGCCCGCAGAATCGCCTCGTCAAAGTGTTGCAGCAGCACATCGTTAAGTCCACGCAGTGTCGCAACTGCACGATAATATTCCTGCATAAGTTTTTCGACGGCGAGACTCTTTTCGTCGTCTTCATAACCAAACATTGCGGCAAGATCTTTCTGTCTATCAAACAGCAGCCTGTCTTCCTTGCGGCCCGCGAGCAGATGTAACCCGTAGCGCAGTTTCCACAAGAGTTGTTCGCCGTTGGCGAGCTGCTCGTACTCCGAATTGGTAAGAAATCCCAATGACACGAGATCCGCAAGCGTGCTTGCGCGATAGTGGCGTTTGGCAATCCAGCCGATGGTTTGAATATCGCGCAGCCCCCCAGGAGAAGTTTTGACATTGGGCTCCAGAGCGTAGTCGATATCGTAGTATTTTTCGTGGCGAGCAATCTGTTCATCACGCTTGGCTTTGTAGAACGCTTTGGCTGGCCAGACTTCGTCATTCTGCGTCTGCTCAATCATTTCTTCGCGCAGTGATTCGAGCCCGATAATAGTGCGGGATTCCATCAGGCTGGTGGCCACAGTGATGTCCTTGAGCGCCTCCTGCCTACACTGTTTGATTGAACGTACGCTCTGACCGATCTCCAGATTGATGTCCCAAAGAAAAGTGAACAGAGCACTGATGTTTTCTTTGTATTTTGTTTGGTCATCGTTCTGGGTCAGGATTAACAGATCGATATCGGAATGAGGATGTAGTTCTCCCCGGCCATAGCCCCCAACGGCGAGCAGGCTGATCTGTTCTGGGTCTACCCAGGTATAGCGCCTCCAGGCACACTTGAGTAATTGGTCAATAAACCACGCGCGGGTAGTTGCCAAGCTGACGATGTTCTCGTTGGCATTGTAGCGTTCATCCAGAACGCTACGAGCTTGCTGGATGGCTTCGCGGAATATCAAAACCGGATTCGTAACACCGTGCAACTGGTTTTGAAAGTCATCTAGGTTGAAGAGCGCATCGTCATGGTGTGCGTCCGTGCCTACTTGCGAGTCGGTCATAATGTTGCTACCAGAGATTGCAAAACGGATGGTAAGTCTGAGTATGTCGTTAGAAGCTTTCGTCAGGTCTACGGGTTAGGACTTCGCAGCCTGTCGCGGTGATCGCAAGGGTATGTTCCCATTGAGCAGAGAGACGTCGGTCGCGAGTTGTCACTGTCCAGCCGTCTGACTTTGAAAGTCTGGTGTGATGGGTGCCAGAATTGAGCATGGGTTCGATGGTAAATGTCATCCCTTCGGTCAGCGTGGTACCTGTGCCCTGTTTGCCGTAGTGCAAGACCTGTGGCTCTTCATGGAAGATACGACCAATCCCATGTCCGCAGTATTCTCGTACAACAGAATAGTTGTTTGCTTCAGCGTGCACTTGAATGATGTGGCCTATGTCGCCCAGTCGGACTCCGGGTTTGACGATTCCAATGGCCCTGTAGAGACATTGCTGAGTAATTTCGATCAAGCGGGAGGCGTGCGAAGGTACGTCATCGATCATGAACATTTTGCTGGTGTCGCCGTGATATCCGTCCTTGATAACGGTCACATCGATATTAACAATATCGCCTTTTTTGAGAATCTTGGTGTCGCTGGGAATCCCGTGACAAATCACATGATTGATGGAGGTGCAGATGGATTTGGGGAAACCGTTGTAATTCAAAGGAGCAGGGATGGCCTGCTGCACGTTGACGATATAGTCGTGGCAAATTTTGTCCAGTTCACCTGTGCTGACGCCGGCTTTGACATAGGGGCCGATCATTTCCAGTACATCGGCGGCGAGTTTGCCGGCGATTCGCATCTTTTCGATTTCGTCAGGTGTTTTGATACTGATAGGCATAGTGTTGGGGTTCATCTCTCTTTATAAAGATCGTCGGAAAGCCAGCATTTCTCAAGGTTCGCTATTGTAAAGCAGCCGCCATCTGATTGACAGACACCGACGGCCGCACCCGAACCATGCACTTTCCTGCAGGTGCCTTCCTGTCGGCGAATCAATGTCTCTCAGCATGGTGAGAAATAGCAGCTTCGAACGGTGGCGGACTGCGCCACCCGCCCCCTTGATGAATGTTGGCTGAAGGTATTGCAGATTCTGAAGCTTAGGGCCGCCCGTATTAGAGAAGAGCCGGGAGGGTGAGGTGGGGCAAATAGGAGCGTCGCGCGCCAGGGATGGCGCGGTCCTAGCCCTACAGAGAAGTACTTGCAGGCGTCTCCTGTTTGCCCCACCTCACTCTTCCGGCTCGGCATTCTTGGTTTGCAGATGCGGGATGGGTAAGCCCCTTGTCAGTAAATGGCTCCTGCAGCGCTTTAAGTTTGATGCTCATTGTGGTATAAAGCTGCGCGCTTTGCGGGTCACAGACCAACAGGGTGAGTTTTAAATTAACTAACTAGTATTAACTTTAACGTCGCACATACACCGGCACATGTGTTTTGGGTGCCCTGGATACACTGTATTCCGGGTTAAACCATGGGGTGTGTGGAGGCCTAACCCTAAAATGAAGGAAAAATCATGACTACTACTGTTTCAATGAAAGAAATGTTGAAAGCTGGTGTGCATTTCGGCCACCAGTGCCGCTACTGGAACCCTAAAATGAAGAAATTCATTTTTGGCGCCAGAAACAAGATTCATATCATCAATCTGGAACACACTGTCCCAGCCTTGAACTCCGCTCTGGAACAGGTTCATAGCCTGGCCGCCAAGAAGAAGAAAGTTCTCTTCGTTGGCACTAAAAGAGCCGCAGGCAAAATCATCAAAGAACAAGCAGAACGTGCGGGTATGCCGTATGTTGATCACCGCTGGCTTGGCGGCATGCTGACTAACTACAAGACTATCCGTGGTTCGATCAAGAAACTTCGTGATCTTGAAGCTCAGGAACAGGACGGTACATTTGACCGCATGACCAAGAAAGAAGCCTTGAATCGACGTCGCGCTAAAGAGAAGCTCGAGCGCAGTATCGGTGGTATCAAGGAAATGGGTGGACTGCCTGATGCATTGTTCGTCATCGACGTGGATCACGAACGTATTGCTATCACTGAAGCAAACAACCTCGGCATCCCCGTTATTGGTATTGTGGACACCAACAGCAACCCTGATGGTATCGATTTCCCTATTCCTGGCAACGATGACGCCATTCGCGCAATCGAGCTATATGCAAGTGCTGTCGCTGATGCGTGCCTCAGCGGACGCGGTGATTTGAACAGCGTTAATGGAGACAGCGAGTTCATCGAGGTGGATGACGCGCCAGTTGCCGCTGATGTTGAAGTACCGGCGGCGGCACCAGCTGCACCTGCAGGAAGTGAAGCAACAGGCGCATAAGCTGGCAAATTTCTTTGCCTGAGAAGGTAGCCCGAGCAATCGTGGCTATTTTCGATGAAGCATTGGCGATTAATATCTGTCGGTTCGATCGAATCGACAGATAACGAAAAAGAGGGGCTTAGCCCCTTTTTTTTAAAGTGTGTT
>JBBSPQ010000228.1:0-4925 GCA_038258585.1 Pseudomonadales bacterium | reverse complement strand
GTTCCAGGGGCATTAATAGTGGAAGAGGCAGGCGGAAAAGTGACGCGTTTTGATGGGAGCCCGTACAACGGCTCGGAGGCGACTCATGGCCTTCTTGTTGCCGCTGATCATGATATCGCTGAAAAGGTCCGGACTCTTTTGCCAATGTAGCGGCTATCAGACTGACAGCCGCTACAAATTTCGTCGACAATGTTGTTACCCCCACCAACGCCATCGATATCCAGATTTACCTAATCCAGTTTAAGGCAGCTGCAACTGAGTGACTCTGAGATTGAACCGTCAGCGGCCATCGCAACAACCGATGTTAATAGCGTGGCTGCGAGTACAGATTGAATTAACTTCATAATTTCTCTCCCTAAAATATTCAGACTAATGTGTTACTGTAGCCCACCACAATGATGGACTAGAGCGGCTCCTTCGAAAGCACTGACCGCTCGGCAAAAGCGATGAACAACAAAACACCATTACCCGTATTTTATTCTTTCCGGCGCTGCCCATATGCCATCCGCGCGCGGCTCGCGCTCGCCTGCGCACAACAGAAAGTGGAGTTACGGGAAGTCGTGTTGAAAGACAAACCGATCGAGATGATCGCAATCAGCAGCAAGGCTACTGTACCAGTATTGCAACTCGTCGATGGCGCGGTAATCGACGAGAGTCGCGCCATCATGTCATGGGCATTGCAACGGAATGATCCAGCGATGCTGCTACCAACACCAAGCTCTCAATGTGACACCAACCAGTTGCTTGATGAGAACGACTTTGAGTTCAAGCACTGGCTGGACCGTTATAAATATGCCGATCGCTATCCAGATCACAGCGCAACCTACTACCGCAGCAAAGCAGAATTATTTCTGGAAAAGCTGGAGTTCCGTTTGCAGGCCAATCAGTACCTTTTTGGTCCGCAGCCAACTCTTGCAGACATTGCAATCATGCCTTTCATTCGCCAATTTTCTCTCGTCGACAAAGCCTGGTTTGATCAGACACCTTATGTCCATCTTCAGCGCTGGTTGTCAGAATGGATTGATTCGGACCTGTTTGAGTCGGTGATGTCAAAGTATCCGCAATGGTGTGGTGACGGCGCGCTTGTTCCAGTAATTTTCCCAGAGTCAACGTTATGATATTCAGACTTTGTAATGTCGGAGACGCCGAAAAAATCATGCGCTTCTACCAAGAAAATGCGGAACATTTTCGCAGGTGGGAACCAAAACGATCGGAGGGATACCACACTCTTGCGCAATGGCGGGCACGACTTGCACAACGGGAGAAGGATCATCACCACGATAAAGTTAGGCATTTTCTGGCACTCAGCGACGACGACACCATCGTGACGGCAGCGTGTAATTTGACTAATATTTGCCTGTTTCCAGTGATGAGTTGCCAGATGGGTTACGGCGTAGGAAAGGCCGCAGAAGGTACATGAGTGATGAAGGCTTTGTGTCTGTACGCGATTGATCATGCGTTCAATCAACTGGGCTTACATCGTGTGAAAGCAGACCACATGCCAATCAATGACAGATCGGGCGGACTGCTAAAAAGTATGGGGTTCAATCAAGAAGGCTACGCAAAATCATACTTGAAAATTAACGGGCACTGGGAAGATCACGTCCTGACGGCGTTGATCAATCCTAACGATTGACTGGTACTATCGATCTGGAGCATATGATGATACTTGAAGTGGCTATTCTTGACGTAAAACCCGGCTTGGAAGATGAATTTCAAACCGCATTTGGTAAAGCACAATCCATCATCGCGAGCATGAAAGGCTATGTGTCGCATCAGTTGCAGCACTGTCTGGAAAATCGCAGTCGATTTATTTTACTGGTGAGCAGGGAAACGCTGGAGGATCACACCGTGGGATTCCGTGGCTCTGCCCCGTATAAGGAATGGCGGACTCTCCTGCATCATTTCTATGATCCGTTTCCGGTGGTGGAGCATTTTGAATCTGTCTATTAATTACTGTTGCTATTAAATACGCTCGGCGCCGAGGCATTTAAACTATTTGATCATTCAATTTCGTGTTGCTGGTTGATCTGCGCGAGGCTCGGAATTTTCTGTGAGAGCAAATCTAAACACGTACTGCACATTAGGCACGCTAACAGCTTGACCATTCACAACACGAGGTTCAAATCTGAAATCCGCCAGAGCCCTGAGTGCATTTGCGTTGAAAATATCTGAAGGCTGAGAATCGACTACCTCCGCGCTATCAGTGTCAATCAAGCCGTTCTCCATGACACTAAATCTGACTTGTACCCAACCTACTATTCCCTGCTCGGCTGCTTTAGTTGGATACATCGGAACGCCGCTTTTCAAAGGCAACATCTCTTGATCAGCGGCATTCTGCGCCGACACTACCTGCGTCGAACTCACGGCCACCAACAACCCGGCAGTCGCCAGAACAAGCATTACTGCTGCTTTTCTCAAGTCTTTCCTAACATCAATTGTTTTCATTATTTTCTCCTCCAGGAGATAGTTAATACGAGATTCAAGAGTACTGCGGTCTAACATCGTTTGCGCCAGCATCCTGGCGCCATGTTCATGGTGGCGACAGCTGCGAGCAACACTCACCAGGCTTTGCGCATAGTCGCCGCCACTGCGCCCTGCCTGAACAACGGCCTCGTCACATGCATTTTCTGTGTCCTCATTCAATTTCTTCAATAGATACCAGGACAATGGATTCATCCAGTACAGGCTCGCCATCACATATCCAAACAACATGCTCAGCCAGTCCAGTCGTTTGATGTGGTTGAGCTCGTGCATGAAAACATCGTCTATAACGTCGCTGGACCACAATGCCGTTTGCGCAGGAACCACCACCTGCGGGACAAATAGTCCAAAAGAAATCGGCGAGTGAACCGCGTCGCTGCTGCGCAAAACAACTTGGCGGGAAATGCCCAGCTGTTTGCGGATGGTTTCGAATCGCGTTAGCAAATTCGAATCGTCGACTGATCGTGAATTAGCGCGAATCGCTACCAGTGATCGCAACCCAAGAACTAAGCGACCAGTCAACAGCACGCACGGAATCAAGTACACCATCAAGCTCCACATATCCCAGTTGACTTTCATTGCAGAAGTGTTGGCACCGGCGACTACAGTGAGCTCGAACAAACTCTGTGCGTTAACTTCTTCGGAAAGAAGCCCTCCGGTAAGGTTGGGAAACAACGGCAGTAAAGCTAGACAAAAGAACCCATGCAGGCAAAGAAGATGCAATGAACTCTGATGCAATCGCCGTTGGAGTATTGTCCGTAGTACCACATACATCAGCAGCACCACGGTCGATTTGATGAAGATATTAACCAGCAGCAAAAGCACAGGACTGGCAGCCATGGGAAGAGTCAATATACTGAGCAGAGACGAATTCATCTGAATCTCCTGTCTATTCTTCGGAGCTTGCTTTAGGGGAATTGTTCTTGGGAAACTTAGCGCTCCTCTTGTCTTTAATCAACTGCTCAAGACGATCCAGATCGTCGTCCGAAAGTTTGCTAGTTGACATATCCAGCAACGAGTTCACGGCCATGACTGGCGAATTTTCAAAGAAAGTTTTTACGACATTGGAGAGCGCAGATTTCGAAGCAGTCTTGCGCTCTACCAACGGAAAGTACACATATTTCAAACCACTTTCCTTGTGGGCGATGTGTCCCTTCTCAACCAGCTTGCCCAGCAGTGTTCGGACCGATGAGTAGCTCGGCGCATCTTCGATATTTTCCATGACTTCTTTTGCGCTGGCTTGTTCCAGTCGATAAATAACATCCATAATCTGACGCTCTCTGCGACTAAGTTGATCTGGTCTGGTCATATCTACGTCCAATTTTTGATTTGATTACTATCAGCCGTCATCAAAAACGACAATTTTTAGTATTAGTAATTCATAGATCCTGAAATAACTGGCTGGTATTGCTCGGCAAGATGAGCACCGCCAAGAATATGTTCAACAATGTCAGGCAATACTTTTAATCCGTTCGCACTATTTAGGAAGCACACAACTCCCTTGTTTTGGATCAAATCCAACACAATAAAGCTATTAAATACTCCGTTGGTGCCCGTATGCTAGGCTTTAACGGTTTCTTCTGAGAAATCCAAGCCCCAACCGAGACCCCATTCAATTCTTCCTTTCGCTTCATAGTCTTGAACTTGAGATGAAGGGGTTAGCATTTCGCGAACAGCTCTATTCCCTGCCTGATATTCATTCAAAATGTACGAAGCAAACTTAGTGTAATCTTCAATGTTGGATGCGAGGCCGCCCTCGGCAAATGCTCTCGGAAGATGGTGGATATCTCTTTCAAATTCTCCGTTTTCCTTATGGCCTGAAGCAGAGTTTCGGAGATATACATCTCTCCATACGAAGCTTGAATTTGGCATATTGAGGGGGTTAAAGACATATTCTACAGCCAGAGCATCAAGAGTTTTGCCTGAGAAGGACTCAATTGCAGCTTGTAAATAACGATAAGCCTCACCTGAATATCCAAATTTTTCCCCTGGATTCGTATAAATTTTTATTCCATCTCTAGCCCTGGCGTTGGGGAACCCGGTTGTGTGATTGAGCACCATCCGAGCCGTTATCAGTCGATGTCTTTCATCATAAGCGATATCCTCATTGTCGACATATTCAAACAATGGTTTGTCGAGGTCTAGCAGACCTTCGGCCCACATTTTTGTTGCGATCAAAGCAAAGACTGGTTTGGTCAGTGAAGCGGATTCAAAAACGGTTTGATTATTTACAAGTTCAGGCTCTCCATTTTTCTTTACCCCATATGATCTTAGTGTATTACTACCCTTTTCTATGACCGAAATGGAAAGACCGGGGATCTGCTCCCTTCCCATCAGACTCAAAATGTATTCATCATAAATTGGGTTGATGGCGGGTTGAGCCAGTGCAGAGAAAGCAAGACTTGAAAGCAGGAATATCACGAATGCTTGAATGTAGTTTT
>JBBSPQ010000227.1:0-4942 GCA_038258585.1 Pseudomonadales bacterium | reverse complement strand
GAATCAGCCTCAATGACGGAGTATTCCCTCAACTGCAGTGCACTGCACAATAAGGTTCGCAACGCGTCATCGTCCTCTACCAGCAGCACCGTTTTCAAAGGCTGCTCACTCATGGAAGCTGCCCCGCGCTAATCAAGCGAGTAAAAAGCACATTGGGTGAAAGCCAGACCAACTGATCATCGAAGTCTTCTTCGGAATAAACTCTATTGACAAAAATATTGTCCCCGTCTGAGTTTTCGGTTTCGTCGGCAGCCGCCCCAGTGGAGAAATTGGGGCCCATTGAGAAAACCAGCGCAGGAACCGTGTTGGCGAGAGTGATGCCTGCACAGGTGGAAACAGCACAAATTCTGATTAAGTTGGCTCCGGCCACCAAGGGACCGTTGTTGAAGACCCAGCGCAATCCCGCTGCACTGGTGAATGCTTGACCCGGAGCGACTGTAGTAAGATCAGACACTGAATAACGCACCGCGTTTCCCCATGGGTCGAGCAATAGGCCCTGCGCGTCGATGTTGCCTTGCAGCCCAAGGGTGACGGCTGGCACAAAAGCGGCCCCGGCAGTGCAAACACCGCCGCCGGCGGGTGCCTCTACCCCTGCGCTGCCGGCAGTCGCTGGGCAAGGCAGCCGCCCATTGGCTTGCGCAAACCCGTACAAAGACTCTTCCAGACTTCGCAGTTGCGCCAATGCGTCAGTGCGGCGAGTATTGGCAGCACTCTGCCCAAGAGAGGTGAACAAGCCACCGAGCAATATTCCGATGATCAGCAGCACCATCGCCGTTTCGATAAGGGTAAATCCCCTGCAGCGCCGTGGCTTGACTCTGGTAGCGACTCTCATAATCTTGTCCTCAACACTCAAAATTGCCACCGCGGTCCAACCCGGCTACGCCAAATTCGAAGGTAAATGTCATGCTGCAGTCCGAGAACTGCAAGGTAGCGGTGTTCGCGTTCACGAACGTGTAGGTTGTTTCGGCCGGCCAATTGTCGGTTGCCAGCCAAGCCGGAGCCAGCAGGCTCGCTAAGGCTGTGGAGAACTGTGCAGTCGATGGGTAGGATGCACCATTGAGCGGATGATAAACATCCAGGAGCTCACGTATCGTCTGAGCCACCTGCGTGGTAACCAATGACATCAATTCAAGGCGGCGTATCGGCAATACCCGGTCGTTGACGAGATCAGGGTTCACAGTATTGTTGAAGAAATTGGGAACCGTGTTGTTACCACCTTCAAGATAATTGCTCGCCAACAGAGGATTGCCGACCCGATCTTGTCCCACAAGGCTCTGACCCGGCGCGATCAGCACTGCGATGATATCCGACTCACCATCAACGCTATAGGGGCCAAGGATCGTGCTGTTCAACGTCGCAGATGATGATTGTCGATACTCTGGACTCACGGCATACCAGAACTGCTGATCGATCCCTGCATTATGATTCCCAATTTCGAAGATATTGCCTGCAGGCAAATAGACCTCTTGCGGTAAACGGCCCAGTGCGATTCCAGCACAAGGCGATATTGGGTAACCTGCTGGATTGTTATTGGAATTCGGACATGGCAGGCGGCCGGGACCGCCGCCGTAATGATCGGGAAACAATGTGGCGTACGCCAGCAGAGCGTCGCGTGCCTCCTGCATTTCACGTGCAATCGCCAAGTTCTGCCTAATAGCCGGCGCACGATTATTCAGCGCTGCCAGAATCACTGAGAAGGCTGCCATGAAGACGACCAGCACCAGCATGATCACAACAACCCCATTCTGTCGTGGTCGATCCGCTAGCTGTTTCATGGTTCCTCCGAGTCCCGCAACGCGTCCAGAGCTGCTGCAGCGGCGTCAGCATCGATATCGATATCGGGCTGAGACAATGACACGGGAGGAGCAAGACTGGCGCCGAAAGACTCCGCAATTTCCCCAGTTAAAAGTTCAATCTGTTGGCCGGGTTTTACAAAATAGCGCGTGTCTGGAAGATCGATCTGCAAACCTGTTACTCCCTTTACACGTGCCACTCTAATGCTATCGGGCAGGTCAGCACTTGAGTGTCGGACCCCGTTCAACCACACCGTAAAACTGCCATCGCTATGCACAACGACACCGCCCATCTCCATTTGGACCGATTGCGGTATCGGCTGGGTTTTCGTCATACTTTCGAGGAGAGCCATCGGATCAAAGACTTCCAGTTCAGGTAAAGGCATCAATAGGTTGGGAGGATTTGTCAAAGCGGCAATCATCTCGTCCCTGCTCAATGTCGCTAGGTAGTTATGACGCAGGCGATCCAGCAGTAAGCGTTGCTCCGGAGTCGTGAATATCGACAACTCTGAAGTATTGGACACAGCCTGCTGCTCAAGCTGAACCGACGACGCTGCCTGTGCTTGCGCCCAGACTGAAGTATGATTAAGTAGCAAACAACTTATGCCGCAGACAAGAGCACGGAACACTGAAGGTTTCATCAGTAACCTTCCTCCAGTGGCACACTCGGTGAGAGATTGAAGTGATACCACAGCAGCACACATTGAGCCCGCAAGTTTTCCCCCATGTTTAAAAGGTCGCTAACATCCTCACGTTTGGAAACCACACAACTCTCTGTTTGCATCAGCCCGGGCATACTCAGGACACCGTCGAGCAGTCGCGTCAAATCCTCCTCGTGCAGCAACGGTAGTGTCAGGTCGACCGCCGTGGATTGAAGAGCCACCATCTCGCCTTCTTCCAGCCCTGCTACGCCATAATCGAGCAGGGACTCGCTCTGCTCTCCAATCACAATATTGGTGGCGTACAACTGATTCCGACTGCGAGTGTCCATGATCACTTCCATCAATGTAAGTCTATCCTCGTCCTGCAGTAGCCCGTCGTCTTGCATTTCACGATACCTGCCGATGTAACGCATGACCGTTTCTTCCTCTTGCTCGATCTCTTCCACGGCTATTCTGCGTTGGTTCATGTTCGCATTGGCTACTCGCATATCCTCCTGGGCGTTGTTAAGCAAATACTGCCCGCCCAAAAAAAATACCAGCGAAACCACTACCGCGATACCAAAAAATAGCCCTGGCCATTTAAGCAGCTTCAGATCCGCCTTCATTAGCTTCAGGAGATCGTTCATGGTGATGACTCCAACTCAGTGAGCTCAGAGTCATCAGAAGCGTTTCCCTCAGACTCTAGACGCACTCTGAGTGTAAACATTGCATTGACAACCTGCCCGTCCAGACTGGTAGTGACTTCTGCTTCCGGCCTAATATCCAATGGCATGAGTATCTGCTGGACATAGCTCACATCGGGGAGTTTCTGCAGTGCCGCAATGAATTCCAACACTTGTTCGTGCGCAAAACGGTGACTCGGCGCAGCGGGAATTCGCCCCTGCAAAGTCCCAGAGACCCCGGTGTGTCCTGAGAGTATCGCCTTTATCAAGTCAGCCCGGAGCGGTCTCTCCAGACCACTGGCCGTTGCCGTCTGTGGAATAAACTCATTACCCTCTGCAATCGCTTCAAAGTCAGGCAGCAGCTCCAATTGCCAATTAATCTCCGTCAATTGAATACTGGGAACAGTCTGTAACGCTTTATCCATAACGAAAAGAAAATCTTTTACCTCATACGCTTCAGCTTGCAATGAATCGGCTGTCTCTACCACGAGGGCCATGGTATTGGAGGGTATTGGTGTTTCCGGAAAAACAGCCCGCAGTCGTTCGTGTTATACGATTAAATTCTGCGTTCTTTGCTCAATAAGGTCGCGGTCTTGCCAACTGAACCAGGTGGCCACCCAGCGCGGCGCGCCTAATCCAAGTGCGGCCAACATGGCCAGCATTCCCACTACGTACATTGCCTTGCCCCCGCGCTGCATGAACAGGTAACGGCGAACCGATGCAGGCGCATAGACATTCTTCAACTTGTCGCTCTTCAACGCATAGGCCAATGCCAGCGCAATGGCGCCGATCTCCCGCTCAGCCATCGCGACGAGACGCTTCTGAGGCAATTGATCTGAATCGACATACTCGAATTCCATCAGGTCAACCGATGTCGACGTCAAGGCCGGATCATCCTCGTAGGCCGGAGCAATGACTTCCACCCTCATGTGCTGATCGTAAGGCACCAGCTTAACGCGTTCCAGATACTTCCGGGTTTGTCCGCACTGCTCAATTAACGCCGCACCGAAGTCACGCTCGTCATCCAGATTCATCGGGGAAACGCGACTGAAATAGACCTTCCCTTTATACAAATAAGTCTGGCGCAGCCCGGTCCGCGATTCGAGGCTGGCGATTAGGAGATGGTCGTAAGACTTCAGACTCAATGCATGATAGAGCAATTCGATTACATAGGCGGCCGAGGTGACCACCTGTATTGACGCATGTGCAGCGAGAATTCTGTCCACCCATAACGCCACCAATTCCGGGTTGGTCAACGCGGTAAAAAGCACCTTGTCATCACGACGCCCTTCAGTCTCCCTACCAATCACTTTCGCCGTTCGATATACGGTATTGCGGAAGCTGAACGACAGTTTTCGCTCGAGAATCGCAGCTCTATCACTGCCCCTGACGTGCGCTATTGAGTCGGTACGAAAATCTTCCTCGATGACATCAGCAACAATCACAAAAGGCCAGTTGCTGAACTCAGTAACGAATGCACTGAATGCGTTCAGGTCATTTTCATTGGTGTCAAAACGTCCACAGGCATCGAGGGTTTGGTGCTGCCAACGCATCACACTGACACCGGAGCCATCTACCAGCAAAATCACAGCTCTGGTGCGTATGGCTAGTTGAGACATGAAATGGATCATATTGGCAAAGCCTTCAAAACTGTACGTTACTGACAGTGCTGTAAACGGGCCCCAGTACGGACAACATCACCCATCCCAGTAACAATCCAAGCACAGCAGTCATGACTGGCTGGATCAGCGCTTGGACCTTGTCGATGGATTCCTTGATGTCTCGCTCGTAAAAATAGCTGACATTGAGCAGAGCCTTGTCGAGT
>JBBSPQ010000226.1:0-4965 GCA_038258585.1 Pseudomonadales bacterium | reverse complement strand
GAGAGTCCAGGTAACCAGGGATTACAGTGCCATCATTCAACACGATTGAAGGCGTCCCGGTAATGCCTATCTTATTGCCGAGGTTGTAGTGCTCAAGCACATGATTCTGACATTCCTTCGCGGGAATGTTCTGACCGTGTTTGGCCTGTGTCAGCGACTTGTTGCGATCATCTGAACACCACACAGAAATCATTTTTGGATAAGCCGTGGACGCTTCGCCTCCACGTGGGTAGGCCATATAGCGAACTTGTATCCCCTGAGCAAGAATGGCATCGATCTCACTGTGCAGTTTGCGGCAATAGGTACAATCCACATCCGTAAATACGGTAATGCTGCCTTTGATCTCATCCGGACTGAAGATGATCATCTCTTCTTCTGGAACCTTCGCGATCCAATCGACAACCTTGGCCTGTCTTGCCTGAGCAGTAAGGTTCACCAATCCCGCAGACGCATCCACTCTGAACAGATCGCCCGTTACCAGATAGTCACCTTGAAGATCAGAGAAGAGAATTTCACCCGTGCTCAGCTCCACTTCCACTAGACCCTCGAAAGGTGTCTTGCTGATGGCCGTGATCTCAAGCGGGGTATTGGTTGCTGCTACCAGCGTCGTGGTGAGTTTTGCGCGTAGCGCATCAGCCCATGCTTTATCGACAGCCGAGCCTTCCTGACTAACGGCGGAATGAACCAGACTCAGCATACCAAGGGCGATGGCGGCAACTGATCGAAACAGTGTTGTCATTGCACGAAACCTCTTACTAATCCCGACGGGAACAAAAATAATATCTATCGTTACAGCTCAAGACCGGACAATCACGAAACTGTTGCCAGTGCGCGTTAAATTAACACAGCGCCAAAGCCGCAGGCCATGATTTTATCAAGCTGCACAAATGCCAGCGCCCCAAATAAAAAAAGGGAGACAGTCAGGCCGCCTCCCTTCTTTCTTTACACTTCTCATCCGCCTGCACATAGCACGTTAGAGCACGGCTTGCAGACAAACGAATCAGCTGGATTTCTTTGTCAGCTTCTCAGTGATACGTGCTGCTTTACCAGACAGCTCTCTGAGGTAATACAGTTTAGCCTGACGCACATCACCGCGACGCTTCAATGTGATGCTGTCCAGCATTGGGCTGTAAGTCTGGAAAGTACGCTCAACTCCCACACCGTGGGAGATTTTGCGAACTGTGAACGCTGAATTCAGTGCACGGTTGCGGATACCGATGACCACACCTTCAAACGCCTGCAGACGCTCACGGTCACCTTCCTTGATTTTTACTTGCACAACCACAGTGTCACCAGGACCGAAATCCGGAATTTCCTTGCTCATCTGTGCTTCTTCAACCATCTGAATGATCTTGTTCTTGCTCATTGCCTTACTCCCGGGTTCTCAGCCAGACGCATCAGCGTCTTGCCTCGTATTCACTAATAAATTGTTCCAGTAACTTCTTTTGTTCCGTATTCAGACTCACGTCATTTAGCAGGTCCGGCCGTTTCAACCAGGTACTACCCAAACTCTGCTTCAGGCGCCATACACGTATCTGTTCGTGGTTCCCGCCGAGCAGCACTTCGGGGACTGATTCACCCTGGTACTCCTGCGGTCTGGTGTACTGCGGACAATCCAGCAGTCCATCAGCAAACGAATCTTCCGAGGCCGAATCTTCATGCCCCAGTGCACCCGGCTGATAGCGCGTCAACGCGTCCAACAATACCATTGCACCCAATTCACCACCGCTGAGAACGTAATCACCTATCGACCACTCTTCGTCGATATCGTTCTTAAGCAAACGTTCGTCAATTCCCTGATAACGGCCGCATACCAGCACCAGACTACTACGGGCGGCTAACTCCACCACACCCTGCTGATCCAGCTTGCGACCCTGAGGTGACAAGTAGATCACCGTTGTCGGTGCGCCATCCTCTCCGTTATCAATTTCTGCCATTGCCGCTGCTATTGCCGCTTGCAAAGGCTCTGTCTTCATCAGCATCCCAGGGCCACCGCCGAAGGGTCTGTCATCAACCGTACGATGTTTGTCTGTCGTGAAATCCCTTGGATTCCAACACTGCACCGAGACAATTCCATCTCGACAAGCGCGACTGGTAATGCCGTAATCGGTCACTGCCGCAAACATTTCAGGAAACAAAGTGACTACACCAATCTTCACTGTCGTCCCTCTGCCTTAAACGAGTCTGCCTTACACTAGCTAGCCTTAGACTAAATAGTCCGGATCCCAATCAACAGTGATACAGCGATCTTCTTTACTCACCAGCTTTATGACCCTATCTGGCAAATAAGGAATCAGTCGCTCCTTATCATCAACACTTGCGGATGTAGCCTGCACGACAAGCACATCGTTGGCACCGGTTTCCAGCAGTTTGGAAACTACGCCAAGCGCCTGTCCGGCTTCGGTCACAACACGCATGCCTGTTAACTCATGCCAGTAAAAATCTTCTGGTGCCAGCTCCGGCAGTTCGTCTCTGCGAATAGCCAACTCTACGCCAGTAAGGCTCCGGGCCTCGTCGGGGTCATCGTAACCCGCAAAATGCGCGATGAGTCCCTTGCCGTGGACCTTACTCTGATCCATCTCGATCGCCTGCCATTTGCCGCCAATACAGGCAAACAGATGACTGAAATCGAGAATATTATCCTGCGGGTCCGTGTAGGAGATCAGTTTGATCCAGCCCTTGATGCCGTACAGACGACCAATTCGCCCCATCGTCACCAGATTGTGCTGCTCCAACTCCATGCCCACCTCGCTTTCTGCCATGCCTGAAACCACGGGAAACCAATAGGATCTCTTGCGCAGTTTTGAGACTACAGGTTTCAGGCTACAGCGCTGTTAGGCTTCTGTAGTAGCAACAGACTCGGCTTGCTTAACCAATGCCGCAACGCGCTGGCTTGGCTGAGCACCCTTACCTGACCAGTACTCAACGCGATCTAGGTTAATGCGCAGACGTTCTTCTTGACCACGTGCCACTGGATTGAAGAATCCAACACGCTCAATGAAGCGACCGTCACGGGCATTACGCTGATCCGTTACAGTGATGTAGTAAAAAGGTTTCTTTTTAGCGCCGGCGCGAGCCAGTCGAATAGTGACCATAAACTGATATTCCCGAGTAAATACTTTAGTTATGCAATCGTATGAAAACTGCCCCAACCTCAAGTACTTCGAGGACACCGACCAGGTGTTAACAACGGGGTCAACAGGAGTCGAGGCTGGAAAAAGGCGGGTATTCTAAGGGAATTAACGCCGGGATGGAAGGAATCTTTAAAGTTTTTACAGGGGGGCAAATTAACCCACGAAACGACGGAGAAGCTCCGCCGTAAAGGACATTCAGCCTACATTCTGGGGGGGCCCCCAGCGCCTGGAAACCCTCCGGGACCACCAAGTTTACCTCCAAGACCACGCATCATGTTGGCCATTCCGCCGCCCTTCATCTTTTTCATGACTTTCTGCATCTGTTTGTGCTGCTTGAGCAGTCGATTCAGATCCTGAATATCAGTGCCAGAACCTACTGTGATACGACGTTTGCGTGATCCGTTGAGGATATCCGGGTTGACGCGCTCCTTCATGGTCATGGAGTTGATAATGGCTTCCATTTTGCGGAATAGCGAATCATCGACCATCTTGGCTGCACCCGGTGGCAGCGCGCCCATGCCTGGCATTTTGTCCATGATGCTGGCCATGCCGCCCATGTTCTGCATCTGCTTGATCTGTTCCTTGAAGTCTTCCAGATCGAAGCCTTTGCCCTTCTTGATCTTATTGGCAAGGCGTTCAGCCTTTTCTTTATCAACCTTGCGCTCGACCTCTTCGATCAACGAAAGCAAGTCACCCATGCCAAGAATACGGGTTGCTACTCGATCAGGATAGAACGGCTCCAACGCGTCAGCCTTCTCACCCATCCCGATAAACTTGATTGGCTTGCCGGTAATCTGCCGGACCGACAAGGCGGCACCACCACGGGAATCGCCGTCTGCCTTGGTAAGAATCACACCCGTCAGCGGCAATGCGTCATTGAATGCCTTGGCGGTGTTGGCGGCATCCTGACCTGTCATTGCGTCAACGACGAATAGGGTTTCTATTGGATTAAGAACGGTGTGGAGACGACGAATCTCGACCATCATCTCATCATCAATCGCCAAACGGCCGGCGGTATCGACGATCAGCACATCCATGAACTTTTTCTTCGCTTCTTTCAGCGCGGCCTGCACGATGGCTTCGGGTGCTTCGCCAACACTGCTGGGGAAGAACTCAACACCCACGTCATTTGCCAGTGTCTGCAACTGGGCGATCGCAGCAGGACGGTATACGTCGGCGCTGACCACCATCACTTTCTTTTTGCGGTTATTTTTTAGCCATAGCGAGAGCTTGGCAACCGTAGTGGTCTTACCGGCACCTTGCAAACCTGCCATCAGGATTACGGCTGGGGGCACTGCTCTGAGATTTAGCTCCTCGTTAGCAACACCCATAACCGCTTCAAGTTCTGTCTGAACGATCTTAATAAAGGTCTGGCTGGGACTAAGACTCTGGGAAACTTCCTGACCGACGGCACGCTTGCGAACCCGCTCAATAAAGTCTTTGACCACAGACAACGCGACATCTGCTTCAAGCAATGCCCGTCGCACTTCACGCAGCGCATCCTGAATATTGTTGTCAGTCAGAGTTCCTTTGCCGCTGATTTTGCGCAGGGCACCGGAAAGTCGTTCGGTCAGGCTATCAAACATAAATCACTTCCAGAAATACCGTTTTAGTCAGAGCGCCGGATTATAGCCAAATCTGACGACTTGTTCACTGCCACATACACACTCAAGAGAAATCCAGTTGAAGGCGAGGATGGCTGCGCAAAATATCGCTTCAACCCCTTCGTCACATATGAGAAACTTTCGCATCAAATTTCCGGCAGAACGCGCAGTCCATACGGGTAACGCCAGTTCGCTGCTCAATAACTAGAGAGATTCATGCCCATAAG
>JBBSPQ010000225.1:0-4970 GCA_038258585.1 Pseudomonadales bacterium | reverse complement strand
GCGATGGGCAAATTATTGAGCTCCCATGACGTCGAAACCATCGGAGTGGGCACGGCGGCGGAATGTCTGGAACGACTGAAAAATGAGACCTTTGACTGCATGGTACTCGACCTGTCATTACCTGACGCGTCCGGTTATTCGCTGCTTGAGACTCTCAGCAGTCAAGATGCTTACTCCTTTCCTCCGGTCATTGTTTACACCGGTCGTGACCTTTCGTCGGACCAAGAACAACAACTCCGTCGCTATTCTAAATCGATCATCATCAAAGGCGCCAAGTCACCCGAACGGCTTCTGGACGAGGTCACCCTATTCTTGCATCAGGTAGTCAGCGATCTGCCGCCCGAACAACAGAAGATGTTAAAAAAATCCAGAAACCGCGATGCCATTCTCGAAGGCCGTCGCATATTGATAGTCGAAGACGACATACGCAACGTCTACTCGCTTAGCAACATACTCGAACCGCGTGGCGCTATTGTACAGATTGCGCGAAACGGACGCGAAGCGCTAGAGATTCTGGAATTGGCAAAAGGCGATGAAGTTATTGATCTTGTGCTGATGGATGTGATGATGCCGGAAATGGATGGCATCACTGCGACACGCAAAATCCGCATGCAGCCAGAGTGGCGCAAGCTCCCTATTATCATGCTCACTGCCAAGGCTATGCGGGATGACCAAGAGCGATGTCTGGATGCTGGCGCAAACGACTACATGTCGAAACCGCTTGATGTCGAAAAGCTTCTTTCTCTTGTTCGTGTATGGATGCCGCGTTAGGAGTTTTTGTGGAACAAAAGACTGAAGATATCGAATTGTGGCTTCTGCTCGAAGCGATTTTTCAAAAGTACAATTACGATTTCCGAAACTACGCCATGGCCTCGATAAAGAGACGCATGGCACAAGCTAAGGAACGTTATGGATGCAAAACCTATTCAGCTCTTCAGGATCTGGTACTGCATGATCCGCAGATTCTGATTGAGCTGATTTCGTTCCTGACAATTCAAGTCAGCGAAATGTTTCGAGACCCGAGTTACTTCAAGGCTATACGCGAAAAAGTCATTCCTCACCTTCGCACCTATCCCTCATTGAAAGTCTGGGTGGCTGGATGCAGTGCCGGCGAGGAATTGTATTCGCTGGTGATTCTGTTTCGGGAAGAAAAACTCGAAGAGCGCACTTTATTCTATGCTACTGACATCAATCCAGATGCATTGAAGAAAGCGGAGGCGGGCGTATACGGATTGGACCGTATACCATTGTTCACCGAAAATCATAGAAGTTCCGGAGGTAAATCGTCTTTGTCAGACTATTACACCGCCGACTATGGCGCGGCTGTCTTCAAAAAGGATCTGCGCGATCGTGTCGTATTTTCCGATCACAGTCTGGTGTCCGATCAGGTGTTCGCCGAGATGCAGCTCATTTCCTGCCGCAATGTGCTGATTTACTTCACGCGCGACCTGCAGGATAGAGCACTCGGCTTGTTCAAGGACTCTCTTGGGCGCAAAGGCTTTCTCGGCTTGGGTTCAAAGGAGAGCATTCGCTTTTCAACGCACAGTACTGCGTTCACAGACTTCAGTCGTACCGACCGCCTTTATCAGAAAGAGGGAATTTCGTGAGCAGCAAACCACAGGCAGTCGTGATAGGGGTCTCCGCAGGCGCGTTGGAAGCCCTCTCGACGATACTTCCCGCTCTGCCGGCAGACTATCCGTTGCCTATCCTGATAGTTGTACACCTGCCACGCCACAAAGAAAGCATTCTCGCCGAACTGCTTAGCAGTAAATGCACATTAAGCGTGTGCGAAGCGGAAGATAAAGCGCCTTTGCTGGCTGGCACCGTCTACATTGCGCCACCTGACTATCACTTGCTTGTTGAGAAGGACAAGACGCTTTCACTTTCCACAGAGGAAGAGATTCTCTATTCCCGCCCATCAATTGATGTACTATTTGAAACCGCAGCTGATGCTTTTGGAAAAAGTCTGCTGGGCATCGTCCTTACAGGCGCGAACGAAGACGGCGCGAAGGGCCTGCGAATAATTGTCGACTGTGGAGGTCAGGCTGTTGTTCAACGTCCTGACACCGCTACCGCCGTGATGATGCCTCAATCCGCGCTAAAAGCCTGTCCTGAGGCGCTTGCACTGAGTTTGGAAGACATTGCCAACCATCTTATGAAAGTGATTGGAAAGAAATACTGAAATGCCATTTGAACCCGTACATTTTTTGTTGGTAGACGATCTGGAGGAGAACCTCATCGCTCTTGAGGCTCTTCTGCGTCGTGATGATCTAGTGGTACTGAAAGCAAAATCCGGCCCCGAGGCGCTGGAACTTTTGCTCAAGTATGACTTTGCATTGGCGTTTCTGGATATCCAGATGCCAGGCATGGATGGATTTGAGCTTGCAGAATTCATGCGCGGCAAAGAGCGCACCAAAGGCGTTCCGATTATATTTCTGACTGCGGGCAGCGCCGATAAACAGCGACGCTTCCGTGGTTATGAAGCCGGGGCCGTGGACTTCCTGCAGAAACCTATCGAGCCCGACATTATTCGAAGCAAAGCTGGCATATTCTTCGAGTTATTTCGTCGACGTCAGGAAATCGCCCGACAGCGTGACGAACTCGAAATCGCTACGCGGGAGTCACAACGGTATGCAGCTGCCTTGAAAGAAGCCGATCGCCGCAAGGACGAGTTTCTCGCCATGCTCGCCCATGAGTTGAGAACACCCTTGACACCGATACGCAATGGCATCGAAATTCTGCGTCAACAACCGGATGGCGAGACTGCCGCGAACGTTCGCGGCATTATCGATCGACAACTAACCCTCATGGTCCGCCTGATTGACGACCTACTGGATATGTCGCGGGTTAGCAAAGGCAAGATTGATTTGCGCCGTAACAAAATAACCCTGCAGTCAGCCATTCAGTCTGCATTGGAAGCGGTGAATGTGCATATCACTGAACGCAAACAACAATTGCGGTTGAGTATGCCCGAGCAGGAAATATGGGTCGAAGCGGATATCACCCGCCTGAGTCAGATCGTTGGCAACCTGCTCAACAACGCCACGAAATATACCCCTGAAGGCGGCAATATAGAGCTCACAATTCAACACAACGAAGATCAGACAGCCATCGTTGTAAAAGATGACGGAGTCGGAATTCCCGCCGATATGCTCAACAAAATTTTTGATCTGTTTACTCAGGTAAATAGCAGCCAAGAGCAAACACATGGAGGCTTGGGCATTGGTCTGGCACTGGTTAAACATCTTGTCGAGTTGCACAAAGGCTCCATTCAGGTAATCAGCGAGGGATTGGATAAAGGCAGTACGTTCACCGTTTATCTGCCACTTGCAGACGCACCACAGCCATCGGAAGTGGCTCACGATAGTCAGCAGGCAAGCAACCCAACACGTAATCTGAATATTCTGATTGTCGATGACAACGTGGCATCGGCACAGACCACGGGCTGGATGCTTGAAATGCTGGGCTACCATTATTCGCTCGCCCACGATGGCCCTGAAGCACTTGAAATGGCCTATAAGCTGCAACCTGACGCCATTTTGCTGGACATCGGCCTGCCAGGCATGAACGGCTACGACGTTTGCCGTGAACTACGCAAGAACCCGCTTTTTGAAAAAACGCTTATCATTGCTCAAACAGGCTGGGGGCAGCAGCGTGACCGTGACATGGCAAAGGAGGCAGGATTTAACCACCATTTGGTTAAACCGCTGAATCTCACACAGATAACTGAGTTACTTGCCTGAGATTTTATGATTTTAGGTTGGCGTCTTGCTCCTCAGAATGCTCCTCAAAGAGATTGATCCATCGATCTGTTTTTCTGCCAAATTCCATTAATTGGCTGTAGTGGCTGTCCTTCTCATCAGGTTTAAACACCACATCCAGCAGAAAACAGATAATGCTGATCGGGCTCATGATGAGATCCCGCAATGCATCCGCCGCCAGTTTGAGTTGAAAAATTATCAGACAGCGCAGACTTGCACTGGCATTTACGGGTTTCGCCTTCATTGCAGTCGCTCCATTTCTCGCTCAATTCATCGACAGACATTAGACAGATGATGCGTATTATTACCAGTTCCACTTGATTGTAGGCACCCCGACAGCCACCTGTAATCTTTCCGGGTAGACTTACGGGCGTTAACGAAAGTAGCATGGCTCGCTCCGCAATCCTTCGTGTTAAGGCAAAATACCTCAAAGGTTAAAGTAATAGATGTACGATTTATCGTCGCTCAGACGTGAAAGACCGACTTTGATGAATCTTGCCCTCCTATGCCTGATGGCAATGGTGTCACTTTCCCTGTCCCAGGCTCATGCCGCAGAGGATCCGATAGCGCAGGGTCGTGCCGGGCCACTACGTCCCAATTTCCAAGGCACCTGGGAGAAGGACTTTGCCCGCAGTGACAAAATGGAAGACGAGCTGCGTCGCACCATTGACGAGTTGAATCGCGAAATGCAGCGCCAACAAAGCCGGGATGGCGGTTCGCTCGGTTCCGGCGGCGGTCGGCGGGCAGGCAACATCGTAGCCCACGCACGTCTGGCGGAGTTGATCAGCCGGCAGACCACGATGCAGATCAGTCAAACTGACAGCGAGGTGAGGATTGAGCGCAATGGCGACGCGGCGCTGGTCTGCAGCACTCGCAACAACATGGATGACACCTTTACCAGTATTCACGGCTCAGAATACTGCGGCTGGGACCGGCAACAGCTGGTGTTTGAAATTACGCTGTCCGAAGGTGTGAACATTTTGCACCGTTTCAGTGTTGATCCTGACGGACAATCTCTCAGCATGCTGACCAGTATTTCCAGTCGAAACTCCGTGCCATTCAATCTGATTCAATTCTTCAATCGCTATGATGCGCCAGGCGATGGCTACAACTGCGTGCAGACACTCAGCCGTGGACGAGTCTGCACAGCAACACCGCCCGAGGAGCAGACACCGTGATTGCTCGACAGATCGTTGCAGGCTTGGCGTT
>JBBSPQ010000224.1:0-4976 GCA_038258585.1 Pseudomonadales bacterium | reverse complement strand
TCCCGATTGTGTCATCTCGTAAAAAGTCGAGACCGACTCGTCGGGCACTTCTAACGAAGCACTACTTCCGATTGGTAGCGGGGGCAGGATTTGAACCTACGACCTTCGGGTTATGAGCCCGACGAGCTGCCAGACTGCTCCACCCCGCAATAAATCTTGTGATCCACTGATCACTCCTGGAACCATCAGTTGACTGACTGGCATGCCGTCTAACCAATTTCTAACTAAGCAACTTAAATAAGAACAACCTAACTAAGCGCTTCGATTCACAGGGGCACGAATTATACTGAGCTAACACATGAATGGTCAAGTAGCAGCTCGGTTTTCACTGGTATTTCGAGCTGATTAATACAGCCATTTCGCAATCATTTCAATTGGTGCCGAAGGCGAGACTTGAACTCGCACGACCATAGGTCACTACCCCCTCAAGATAGCGTGTCTACCAATTCCACCACTTCGGCGCACTTTGAAAAACTGGTTACTGCAACTTACCTATCGAACCTGCGTGCAGGTCAACAAATCTTAATTTGTTGACTGAGTCGCTGGCTCTTCTTCAGTGACAACCGGAACATCGGAGTTGCTTGAAGAAGTCTGACCTGCATCCAGCTGAGGAATGTCAGTAACAGGACTGGCTGGCTGAGATATCAGAGCAGGATTCACGATCGGCAATCCCTCTATACCCGCACTGGTTCCCTGTCTGGCAAAAATCGCCAACGTCAGACTGGTAACAAAAAACACCGTCGCTGCAATTGCTGTGGAGCGCGTCAAAAAATTGCCTGAACCAGCACTCCCAAAGACGGTTTGGGAGGCGCCACTTCCGAAAGCTGCACCCGCATCCGCGCCCTTGCCCTGTTGCAACAACACCAGACCCACTATGGAAATAGCAGCAATCACATGCACCACTACAACAATTGTTTCCATTCTTAACTCACACTTTTACAAATCGTTATAAATTCGTCGGCCTTCAGTGAAGCACCACCTACAAGCCCGCCATCAATATCGGTTTGCGCGAATAATTCCCGCGCGTTTCCAGCGTTCACGCTGCCACCGTATATTACACGAACCTGATCTGCCACCTTCCTACTGTGTCTGCTCACCAGATCTCGTATGAAACGATGCATCTGTTGGGCCTGATCGGGAGTAGCAGTTTGCCCTGTCCCAATGGCCCATACCGGCTCATAAGCGATCACGGCCCGAGTCATGACTTCTACACCACTGGTTTCAAGCACTGCGCTCAGTTGCTTTGCCACCACCTCTTCTGCGGAGCCGGATTCTCGCTCTTTCAGACTCTCGCCCAGGCACAGCACCGGGCACATATCATTTGCTCTAACTGCGGCGAACTTCTTCGCTACCAGATCATCCGTCTCGCCAGCGAGCTGCCTGCGTTCCGAATGCCCAACAATGACATAGCGAACCGCAAAGTCTGTCAGCATGGAAGCTGACACTTCTCCCGTATAAGCGCCAGCGGCCTGGGAGTGTACATCCTGCGCACCGAGCATCAGCTCACTGCCTTCAATCAAATTCTGACTCAACTGCAGATAGGGTGCCGAAGGACAAACGACCATATCCACGTCATGCAAACCAGCTCCGATCTCTTTCACCAGCGCTTGCAATAGCTTGGTGATGGTCTCGCTTGAGCCGTGCATTTTCCAGTTACCAGCGACTAAACTTCGGCGCATTCACATTACCTTTTGCAGAGATTGACGCCCTGACATCGGGAAAACGGGGCGCCAATATAACCAAGTTGCCTTGTGCTTGCAACTTTCTCTGACGCCACAAAAAAATTAACTGGCAACCTGTTCCGCCACTACTGCGGCAAGATCCTTGGCCAAGCGGGCAACAACTGCCTCATCCTGCCCCTCCACCATCACTCGCACGACAGGCTCAGTTCCAGAAGGTCTCAATAACACCCGCCCGTTTTTACCCAATTCCGCCTCTACCGCCGCTATCGCAGAGGTGACGGCTTTGTTACCAAGCAGATCGCACTTCGTGGCAACACGCACATTGATCATGGTCTGAGGATACTTTCTCATTTTAGTGCGCAGTTCATATAAAGTACTGCCACAGCTGACCAGCGCGAACAATGCCTGAAGGGCGGAAACAATTCCGTCTCCAGTACTGGCCACATCCAAACAGATCACATGCCCGGATGACTCGCCACCGAGTTTCCAACCGCGCTGCTTCAACTCCGACATGACATAGCGATCGCCTACGCTTGCCCTAACAAACGGAATATCCAATGCCTCCAACCCAAGCTGCAGACCGAGATTAGTCATCACTGTTCCTACTACACCGCCGAAATCGACGTGGCGGCGTTTACGATCTCTCGCAATCAAATAGAGAATCTCATCGCCATCGACTACATTGCCGAGATGGTCCACCATTATTAGACGATCACCGTCGCCATCGAATGCCACCCCCAGATCCGCCTTCTCTGCCAACACTTCCTGAACGAGTCGCGATGGTGAAGTGGATCCGCACTCGTGGTTGATATTGAGCCCATCGGGCGACGCACCGATAGCAATCACTGTCGCACCAAGCTCCCGGAACACATTGCCCGCAATGTGGTAGGTCGAGCCATGAGCACAGTCGACCACAATCTTTAACCCGCCTAATTTGATGTCGGAAGGAATAGTGCTTTTGCAGTATTCAATGTAGCGCCCGGCGGCATCGGTAATGCGCAATGCTTTGCCGATGTATTGCGAATCGACTGTCGTGATTTTGCGACTGAGATATTCCTCGATCTCGAATTCGATCTCGTCCGGAAGTTTGGTGCCGTCCCCGGAAAAGAACTTAATGCCATTGTCATGATAGGCATTGTGGGAGGCGCTGATGACAATACCCGCCTGCGCATGAAAAGTTCTGGTGAGATACGCCACTGCTGGTGTCGGCATGGGGCCTAGCAGATTGATGTCGACCCCCGCCGACGTCAGACCCGCTTCAAGCGCAGCCTCAAACATATAGCCGGAAATTCGTGTGTCCTTTCCGATCAGAATCTTGCTGCGACCGCGATCCGATTTTGCGAATACCTTGCCGGCCGCCCAACCCAGTTTCAACATGAAATCGGGCGTAATGGGGTGCTCCCCTACTCTGCCGCGAATTCCGTCAGTTCCAAAATACTGTTTTTCCTGCTTTATTATTTTTGTCATTAGTGGTGCTTTCCCTTCATTGTCAACTGCGCACAATCGCGCAATGTACCTTAATCGCATCAACTGTTGCAGCGACATCATGGGTTCGTATTATGGACGCCCCATTATTCAATGCATGTATTGTTGCAGCCACCCCGCCGGCAACACGTTCACCTACAGGCCTACCTATCACACTCCCAATCATTGATTTTCGCGAAATACCCGCCAGAATCGGCAGACCAAACACCTTAAACCGGGCCAGCTGCCGCAGCAAATGATAATTGTGTTCGACGGTTTTTCCAAACCCGAACCCGGGATCAACAACTAATCGTTCTCTGGAAATACCCTTTTGTTCGCACAATTGTATACGCTCTTGTAGATACGCCAGCACCTCGTCCACAACACTTTCATATGTCACGTCTATCTGCATATTTTTCGGCTCGCCGCGCATATGCATGAGGCAAACAGCAACATCTTTTCCACATACTGCATCAAACGCCCCCGGCCGGGTCAGCGCCCGTACATCGTTGACGAAATCCGCGCCTGCGGCAATCGCTTCTCTCATGATCACAGGAGTGCTGGTATCAACGGAAATAACCACATCTAATTCGGTATGAATTTTCTCTATGACTGGAATGACGCGATCCAACTCTTCCTGTTCTGAGACGACCTGCGCCTCAGGGCGGGTTGACTCCCCCCCGACATCAAGGATAACTGCGCCCTCGCGCACCATGCCTATTGCCTGTTGAAGCGCTTTGTTAACTGAAACGTGGAAGGCTCCTAACTCGTGATTGCCGCGCAGATTGCCGCCATCGGAAAATGAATCAGGAGTGGCATTAAGAATGCCCATGACTTTGGGAGTGGAAAGGTCGATGACGCGGTCACCGACCTTTAAAGAGAGAGATTTCAACACGGTCACCGGAATCTCCAGCCGTCAGACTCTGTTTAATGAGCCTGTCAGTGTTCGCTTGCCGGACCGCCGATCGTGCTGTCTGTTGGCTTGCTGTCGGACTGACGAGTGCTTCTGCGCGCAGATCCGGAACCGGAATCATCACTCGTCCAATCTGCAGGAGGACGCGGTTTACGCCCCTCCATGATGTCGTTAATCTGTTCGGCATCAATCGTTTCGTACTCCAGCAGAGCGTCCTTCATCAACTCAAGACTACTCCGGTGTTCTTCCAGAATGGCCTTTGCTCGTTTGTAACAATCATCAATGATGCGTTTGATTTCCTCATCAATAATCTTCGCGGTCTCACCAGAATGCGCTTTGGAATTTGAGCCAGCAGAGCGACCCAAGAACACTTCGCCATCATCTTCAGCATAAGTCAGTGGACCGAGCTTTTCAGACAAGCCCCACTTCGTAACCATGTTTCTAGCCATATCGGTAGCACGTTGAATGTCATTGGATGCGCCGGTAGTTACACCTTCGGAGCCCAGTGTCATTTCTTCCGCTATGCGGCCGCCGTAGAGACTGCATATCATGCTAAGAATACCTTGCTTGCTCAGACTGTAGCGGTCCTCTTCCGGCAGGAACATTGTTACACCAAGTGCACGTCCGCGAGGAATGATGCTGACCTTATAAACCGGATCATGGTCAGGCACTAGACGCCCTACGATGGCATGACCAGACTCGTGATAGGCCGTATTCAGTTTTTCCTTGTCCGACATCACCATGGATTTACGCTCGGCACCCATCATGATCTTGTCTTTGGCTTTTTCGAACTCTTCCATCGAAACGAGTTTGCGATTACCGCGCGCTGCGAACAGCGCCGCCTCATTGACGAGGTTAGCCAGATCAGCACCGGAAAAGCCCGGCGTACCACGCGCAATCACAGAGGCATTGACACG
>JBBSPQ010000223.1:0-4977 GCA_038258585.1 Pseudomonadales bacterium | reverse complement strand
TTCGCGCTCTTGCGCCATCCGCATTTTAAGCACCTTCGAGCAGTGGTAGTGGGTACATCCGCTCCCACCCATTGAAACCCTTGCGCCCTGAGTATTTGCAATGTTAGAACAACAAATTGAAGACACACTCATTACAAAATTAGTGGAGATGAAGTATACCTATCGCCGGGACATACGAGACCGTGAGTCTCTGGAAAAGAACTTCCGTGAGAAATTTGAAGCGTTAAACCGGGTTCGTCTCACAGAAAACGAGTTTCCCCGCCTACTTGAGCAGATCACTACGCCAGATGTCTTCACCGCCGCCCGCACCCTGCGCGAACGAAATAGTTTCACACGGGACGACGGCACGCCGCTCTTTTATACCCTGGTCAACATTAAGGACTGGTGCAAGAATACCTTTGAGGTAGTCAATCAGTTCCGCATCAACACCGATAATAGCCACCACCGTTACGATGTGCTCTTACTCATCAACGGCGTCCCGGTGGTGCAGGTCGAACTGAAAAACCTGGTCATCAGCCCACGCCGGGCGATGCAGCAGATCGTCGATTACAAAAACGACCCCGGCAATGGCTATGGCAGGACGCTGCTGTGCTTTATACAACTCTTTGTCGTCAGTAACCGCAGCGACACGTGGTACTTCGCCAACAATAACAATGGTCACTTTAGTTTCAATGCCGATGAGCGGTTTTTGCCACTGTACCAGTTTGCTGATGTAGACAACAGAAAAATTACACACCTCGACAGCTTTGCGGAACAATTCCTGGCAAAGTGCTCGCTGGGTGAAATGCTCAGCCGCTACATGGTGCTGGTCGCCAGCGAGCAAAAGCTGCTGATGATGCGTCCCTACCAAATTTATGCGGTCAAAGCTATTGTGGAGTGCATCCATCAGAACTGCGGCAACGGGTACGTCTGGCACACCACCGGTAGTGGTAAAACTCTGACATCCTTTAAGGCGTCCACGCTACTCAAGGACAACCCCGACATTGAGAAATGTTTGTTTGTGGTTGATCGCAAAGACCTTGACCGGCAGACGCGGGAAGAATTCAACCGCTTCCAGGAAGGAAGCGTTGAAGAAAATACCAATACCGAAACCCTCGTACGGCGCCTGCTCTCCGACGACTATGCCAACAAGGTGATCGTAACCACCATCCAGAAGCTTGGCCTCGCGCTCGATGGCAGTAACAAACAAAACTATAAGGCTCGGCTGGAACCGCTGCGTAACAAGCGCATGGTCATAATTTTTGACGAATGCCACCGCTCGCAATTCGGGGATAACCACAAGGCGATCAAGGAGTTCTTCCCCAACGCGCAGCTCTTCGGCTTCACCGGCACCCCGATCTTTGAGAAAAACGCTAACTATCAGCAGGTCGAGGGTCAGCAGGCATCTTACCGCACCACTGAATCTCTGTTCCAGCGGTTGCTCCACGCCTATACCATCACGCACGCCATCGAGGACCGCAATGTCCTGCGCTTTCACATCGACTACTATAAAGCCGAGGGCGCGAACAAGCCGCAGCCGGGGGAAACGCTGGCTAAGCGCGCCATCGTCGAAGCGATTCTGGACAAACACGATGCGGCAACTGCTGGCCGGAGGTTCAACGCTATTCTGGCGACCGCTTCGATTAACGATGCCATTGAGTACTACGAGCTATTCAAAGATATCCAGGCGCCAAAGAAGGCGGAAGATGACACTTTCTGGCCGCTACACGTCGCGTGTGTCTTTTCGCCGCCCGCTGAGGGCAACCGTGATGTCCAGCAGATTCAGGAAGATTTGCCCCAGGAACAAGCTGACAACCAGGTAGAGCCGGACAAAAAGAAGTCCGCGCTTAAAGCGATCATTGCCGATTACAATGCCCTCTATGGTACGAATCACAGTATCAATGACTTTGATTTGTATTACCAGGATGTGCAAAAGCGGATAAAGGACCAGCAGTACCCCAATCAGGATTTACCGCATGCTCAAAAGATTGACCTGATAATTGTGGTGGACATGCTATTGACCGGGTTCGATTCCAAGTACCTCAATACCCTGTATGTGGATAAGAACCTCCGATACCACGGGTTGATTCAGGCGCTGTCGCGCACCAACCGTGTGCTGAACGATACGAAGCCTTATGGCAATATCCTCGATTTTCGCGAGCAGGAAGACGCGGTTAACGAGGCCATCACCTTGTTTTCCGGCGAGCACGTAGAGCGCGCCAAAGAAATCTGGATGGTCGACCCCGCACCGGTGGTGATCGACCATCTGGAAGCGGCCGTTCGTAATCTGGATCTGTTTTTGCAATCGCAGGGTCTGGCGTACGCGCCCGAGCAGGTCTCCAACCTTAAGGGCGACGGTGCGCGCAGCGTTTTTATCGAGAGGTTCAAGGAAGTCCAGCGCATCAAGACCCAGCTCGACCAGTACACAGATCTGACCGAGGCAGATAAAACTGCCATCGAGCGCATACTGCCACCTGATCAGTTGCAGGCCTTCCGTGGCGTATATCTGGACGTTGCCCAGCGCCTGAAGGCCACGCAGGACAAGACTAACACTACCCCAGAGGTGCAGCAGCTTGATTTCGAGTTTGTGCTGTTTGCCTCCGCGATTATCGACTATGACTACATCATGAACCTGATCGCTCGCTACACCCAGGCCAGACCGGGCAAGCAGAAGATGCACCGCGATGAGTTGATCGGCCTGATCGCCGCTGATGCCAAGTTCATCGACGAGCGGCAGGATATTGAAGATTATATCAACACGCTTCAGCCTGGTCAGGCGCTGAATGAACAGGAGATCCGCGCGGGATACGAAGCCTTCAAGACTGAACAGCACGCTCGCCAACTAGCCGCCATTGCCGACACGCATGGCGTGGACAGTGCGGCGCTGCAAACCTTTATAGATAGCATTCTGCAACGTATGATCTTCGACGGCGAGCAGCTGAGCGATTTGCTGGTTCCGCTCGGGCTGGGCTGGAGGGCGCGGACCCAGAAAGAGCTGGCTTTGATGGACGACCTGGTTCCGCTGCTGCACAAACTCGCCCAAGGGCGCGAGATTTCTGGACTGCGTGCGTATGAACAATAACATGGATACAAGCGATATGACGCAAGAATCAAAACCCGGGGTAACGCCGCGCCTGCGCTTCCCTGAGTTTCGGGATATGGGAGAGTGGGAGTTATTAAAAGGTAATAAGGTCTTTGACCAAGTGTCCAATAAGAATTGGAGCTCTGACCTTCCTTTACTTGCGATCACTCAAGAGCATGGAGCCATCCCGCGTAACAAAATCGATTACCATGTTTCGGTGACTGATAAGAGCGTGGAGAGCTATAAAGTAGTTGAACCGGGCGACTTTGTTATTAGCTTAAGGTCATTTCAGGGGGGAATTGAATACTCAAACTTCAGGGGATTGTGCAGTCCAGCCTACATCATTCTAAGAAAGAAAATTGACGTCAAAAATCATTTTTTTAAGCAATTTTTTAAGACTAACATTTTCATACAGGACATGAATAAGAATATTGAAGGGATTCGTGATGGGAAAATGGTTAGCTACAAACAGTTTTCAGACCTTTCATTGCCAATAGCTCCTCCCGAAGAACAGCAAAAAATCGGCGATTTTTTCTCGTCCCTCGACGATCTCATTGCCATGCAAAGCCAGAATCTCGACGCGCTTAAGGAACACAAAAAAGGACTGCTGCAACAGCTGTTTCCCGCCGAGGGCGAAACCGTCCCGCGTCTGCGCTTCCCTGAGTTTCGCGATGCGGGGGAGTGGGAGGAGAAGAAACTCGGACAAATTTCAGATATAAGAACCGGCCCATTTGGGTCAGTACTTCACAAAAGCGACTACGTAGAAATCGGTACCCCAATTATTACTGTTGAACACTTAGACGAATCAGGCATTACGGGAAACAATTTCCCTAGAGTTTCTGACTCGGACAAGATTCGGCTAAGTTCTTACCAATTGAAAGCGGGTGACATCGTTTTCAGTCGTGTTGGTTCAGTAGATCGTTGTTCAATTGTTGGCATCAACGAAGAGGGCTGGCTATTCTCTGGGCGTCTGCTACGTCTTAGGATAAGAAACTTGGAAGAAAACTCACCACAATTTTTGAATCAACTGCTTACGTACGAGCCTAGCAAAACGAAAATTAGAAACAGAGCAGTTGGTCAAACCATGCCATCTTTAAATACAGAAATACTTAATAGTATATCTTTTCATCTGCCTCCATTTACAGAACAACAACGCATCGCCGACTGCCTTACTCCCCTCAACGAAGTCATCGCCGCCCAAACTCAGAAGCTCACTGCGCTCAAGGACCACAAAAAAGGTCTACTGCAACAGCTTTTTCCTACGTCTGACGAGGTGTAAGGGTGAGCGGGAAGCCCAAAATCTACAAGTACAAGTTTATGAAACCACTCGTGGCAAGGCTACGCGATGACTTTATAAGTGGGGAGCAGGATTTTATATTGCTCTACGCCTTCAACGGCGTAGGCAAAACCCGCCTGTCGATGGAATTCAAAAATGCCGGTAAGAAGAAAGCAGGTATTCAAGGCGACACGCTCTATTTTAATGCCTATACCGAGGACCTGTTCTCCTGGGACAACGATCTGGAAGGTGACAGCAAAAGAGTACTGAAAATCAATTCTGTCTCCCGCTTTTTCTCAGGAGTTGAAGAATTGGAGATGGAAAACCGTATCCGTCCCTTCCTAAACCGCTATGGAAACTTCGATTTCAGCATTGACTACGAGCAGTGGACGATCAGTTTCTCCCGCGATGTTCAGGTTACCACGCGTGACGGCCCAAGAGTCGAAACTATTGATAACATCAAAATCTCAAGGGGGGAAGAGAATCTTTTTATCTGGTGCTTCTTTCTAGCCATTGTGCAGTTGGCAATAGATGGTGCGGAAGCGTATGGCTGGGTCAAATACCTCTATATCGACGATCCTATTTCTTCGCTTGATGATAATAACGCAATTGCGCTATCCAGCGATCTGGCGCAATTGCT
>JBBSPQ010000222.1:0-4978 GCA_038258585.1 Pseudomonadales bacterium | reverse complement strand
GACACAAAAGGAACCGCTGGTTTGCCCAGTGGGAGAGCCTGCTTGTGTCTATTTGTCAGAGGTCGATCGCCTGCGCGACGAGATGCGAGCCTTGTCGGATCTTGTGCGTACGGATGAACTGACTGGAATGTATAACTATCGTCACTTCATGCACAGCATGGAGTTGGAAATGGAGAGAACTCGCCGCTCCGGTAAACCAATGTCGCTGATTATGATGGATCTGGATCGCTTCAAAGCGATCAATGAGCATTGGGGCCATGATTTTGGCAATATGGCATTGATCCATACCGCCGATCTCGTGCTGGGAACTGTACGTAAGCTCGATATTGCTTGTCGCTTTGGTGGTGAGGAGTTTGCCGTTATTCTACCAGACACCTCCCTGCGTGCTGCCACTATGCTGGCTGACCGGTTGCGCGAGAATATTGCATCGTCGGTGATTACCGCGAACAACGCTGCGGTGAGCGTTACGGCCAGTTTCGGCGTGGATGTCTATCTGCCTTCCGACACTGAAAATGCAAATGAGTTTTTGCAACGAGCAGATTCATTTCTGTTTAAGGCTAAGGGGGAAGGTAGAAATCGTGTCTGTCATGGTCCATCAGTGGCTGACGATTCCGGTGTCAGTCAGGATGAGCGAGACGCGTTGCTGAAATCTTCTGCTGAGCATTAATCAATGTGCACTTGTCCCAGTTCGTTGGCGAGATGGTAAAGAATTGCCGCCGTAGCCCCCCATATTCGATAACCCTCATGATGCATCTCCAGAGTCTCTCGCCGCGAGTTTTGGTAATCAACCCATACGCGCTGGTAACTGTCTGAATTCAACACCAGATTCAAAGGCACCTGAAAGATATCGGCGACCTCCAGCGGCGATGGTGTCAACTTCGTTTCCGGAGCGAGCATTCCGACCACAGGCGTCACGCAATACCCGGATGGCATTAGCAAGTTGCCTAGTACTCCCAAGATTTGCACCTGGTTTGGCTGTAGCCCAATCTCTTCCTCACTCTCCCGTAAAGCCGTATGAATGGAGTTGACATCGCCGGGGTCAGTTGTGCCTCCAGGAAAGCTGACTTGACCAGGATGACTGCTGAGGTGTTCGGTCCGTACAGTCAATACGATGCTGTCGTTAATGACGGGAATAAGCACGGCGGCACTACGGAAATTTTTCCCCGGTAATTCCGTGGCTTCGTGCAACCGATTTATAAATCGATCCGGATGAAGGATGGGGGTAAGTTGGGAATTGGACGGTTGTGCGAAATATCGCAAAATCTTACGAAAAATCAAAGAACTGTCAGGGCATTTAACCAAATTCATAGAAGATCACAGTAGCTGGTTGGTTCCGATTATAAGCAAATTACTTGACACAAAGATTGCAGTAACCAAACAACTATCATCTGCTAAATGCGCAAACTGACTCTCAACATCTTTTCGGAACGGTCGATATTACCGCCGTACGGGGAGTAATTTCAGTAGTTCTTCTTTGAGGCCTTCCCTTCTTTCAGAGCACATAGTCTTGACGATAGTCTTCAAATTGTGTCCGTCCGGACATTAAGGAAAATAACATGTTAGCAAAAAGCGTTCAGGCCAAATTGATGGCAATTGTCATAGGTGGGATCGCAATTCTGCTATTGGTCAGTATTGGGTCAATAGTCTTACTGGTCGATAAGATTCAAGAGTATGAAACACTTGTTAGTGTTGAGGTGAAGCAGGAGCAAGATATCAGCAAATTGAATCTGAGTTTTCAAAGTCAGGTTCAGGCTTGGAAAAACCTGCTTATTAGAGGCGGAGACCCGGCGCTGTTTGAGCAGTACTGGACTGAGTTTAGCCGTTTGCAGATAGAAGTTCGGAGCGCAAGTGAGGCATTGCTGGCAGAAATGGTTCAAAGCAAGGCGTATACCTGCTTTGCAGGCATTTGAGCGTGCGCATACGCAGCTAGGGGTACGTTATGCCGCTGGGCGCGATGCCTATGTCGCCAGCGGTTTCGACTATGGGGCTGGGGATCAGAGCGTCGCGGGTGTTGACCGTGAGCCAACCCGTTTGTTGAAAGAGGCTTCGGCGGAACATGCCCTTACTAATGAGGGCATCGCAGCAGAGCTCGTAGAGTCCGGTGCAAGCGTTGCTTTATGGGCGGAAATTGGCGTCTTGAGCGCTGCGCTGCTGTGCATAATCGGCATTACCATTACCGTGAAAAGCAGTTTCATCAAGCCGTTGCATAAGCTGATGGAGGTGGTAGGCAAGTTTTCAGAAGGGTATTTCAATCAGAGTATAAGTACCGATCGAACCGATGAGCTTGGCAAGTTCACACGCGATCTGGCGAATATGCAAAACGAGATAGCGCTGATTGTTGGAGCGGTTCAGAGCACGAGTCTTGAGCTAAATCAGGCCTCGGAGGAGATCAACAAATCCGCAACGGCAATCTCTCGGCATACAGGTGAAACTGAAGCATGTACGGATCAGGTCGCTGCTGCAATCACCGAAATGAGTCAGACGGTTCAGGAAGTCGCTGGCAGCGCTAATCAGGTGGCGTCTTCAGCTGAACAGGCGGATGTGGCGTCACAAAAAGGACTTGAGGTGATGGATCAGACGATCGAATCGATTCGTAAACTCTCGAACGAGGTGAACACGGTCGCGGGCGTTATGGATCAACTGGAAAAAGACACGGCCAGTATCGGTGCTGTACTTGATGTTATTAAAGGAATCGCAGAGCAGACCAACCTGTTGGCACTGAATGCGGCAATTGAGGCTGCCAGAGCCGGCGAACAGGGCCGCGGTTTTGCCGTGGTGGCAGATGAGGTGCGTGCGCTAGCCAAACGCACTCAGGAGTCGACTCTGGAGATTCAGCACATTATTGAGACTGTGCAAAGTGGTGCCGCTGGTGCTGCTGGGGCGATGCGCCAAGGACGAGAGCAATCACGCATAACTGTGGACATGGCCACCGACACCGGCAAATCGATCAAGGAAATCACGGAAGCGATTGGACATATCAAGGGCATGGTGTTGCACATCGCCACAGCCGCTGAAGAGCAAAGCTATGCGACGGAAGAAATTAACAAAAACGTGATCAATGTGGTGACTCTGGTGCAGTCCTCTCACAAGTCAGCGCAGCAGGCGACGCATATTGCAAACGGACTGGATGCTACTTCTTCAAAGATCACCGAATTGGTGAAACGCTTCAAGGTTTAAGGACAACGGAGCCGAGCTTCGAAATGCCTGCAGACCAGAACAGGAGCATCACGAGATGCTCCTGGCTGATCCGAGATAACAAATCCTAGCGGTAACGCCAGTTTACTGAGAAGAACGCTCTTACGGGTTCGCCAGGGAAGTAGCGATCGTTCCCGAATGAGAAGTCAGCACGCTCGGCGTACTTTTCGTCAGTCAGATTGAGTATGTTCAACGATAGTGTCAGATCAGAGCGAACCTGCCAGCGTGTGCGCAGGTTCAGCAGATCGTGTCCTTCGTACTTGTTACGGTTTTCCGGATTGGTGAAGTAACTGCCGGAATTTACCCATTCAAGTTCGGTGAACAGAGTCTCGCTTGGACGCCACTGCAACTGGAAGCTACCGAAATGGCGCGGCGCCGTATCGACGTCATTGCCATTGATGTTGACGCCACCAGAGAACTCGTCGTTCTCGTAGGTATGACGGGCAAGGTTATAAGCACCACTCAGACGCCAATCATCCGTCAGCTGCACGCCACCAGAAAGCTCCAGGCCGCGATGTTTAGTGTGGCTGTTGTTTAGATTGAGACGACTACTGTCGGTAATGATCTCGTTATCCTTGTCCATGTAGTAGCCGGTGACTGCGTATTCCCAGCCTCTGCCACTGCCTTCCAAGCCCAACTCCGCGCTTTCGATTTCGACTGAATCCAGATCGGCAACCGACTGCGTGTTCTGCAGGCGATACAACTCGGTTGCCTGCGGTGCGCGGTAACCCTTGTTCAGACGTAATGCGATGTTGTGAGTGTCATTCAACTGATAACGCAATCCGAACTTTGGAGCCCAGTTGCCGAAGGAGTCTTTGCGATCGGCAGGGCGGTTGTAACGGCAACCTCCAAATCCACACACAGTGCCGTCATCACGGGTACGCCCATCCAACATCTTGTTGTCGTAGTCATATTCCATACGCTCGTAGCGCAGCCCCAGAGAGATGTCGAAACCGTTGTCCCAGTAGTGTTGGAAATGGACAAAGGGAGCGACCTGAGTGGCTTTTACGTCGTAGTCATAGTGCTTCCCGACAGGGATCTGAGCGACCAGAGCCGCTGATCCTACTGTTGGGAAACGCTGTTGTTGCAGCAGAGTGCCGTCGGTAGCTTCAAGATCCAAGCCCAGCGAGAGCTTGGTGTTGTCGCTGAGGTCTTTGTAGCTGCCAAATTGAACGCCAATACTGCTGTGCTGATTGTCTTCGGTGGGAAGACCTGGCAGGAAATGTTGAATAAAGTTCAGATCTGCTTTGCGGTAGTAGGGTGTCGCAACTAATTCCCAACCGGAGTCCAGCGTCTTGCTGACGCGAGTCCAGATACGCATGCTCTGGTTGTCACGATACGCTTCCGGGTTCGGATTGGTGTCGCGCAGATCGTCGTCCTTGTAGGCGTCAGTCCCCTCAACATAACCCGCTGTTTCCTGGTTGAGGTTAGTGACCGTGAAACCACCATCAAGCGCATAGCCGCCTGCGGTCGTGTATTGATAACGCCAAGAAAGTTTCTGTTGATCGTAGCCGCTGTCGTCGCGATAGCCGGTTTCGCTGGCGCCGTTTGCCAGGAACATGTGTTTGAAGTTGCCGTAATCCATGCCCACGGTCGCGTTGACTCGTGTGGTGCCACGAGGTCCGGCCTCCAGAGTAATATCTCCGCCTTCAGTTGGATCGGGCAGCACCACATTGATCATGCCGTGAACGGCGTTAGAACCATAATAAGCTGTTGCTGGGCCGCGGATTACTTCGATTCTCTCGGCAGATTCACTGTTCGCGTCGAACAGCTCGTTGACGTT
>JBBSPQ010000221.1:0-4981 GCA_038258585.1 Pseudomonadales bacterium | reverse complement strand
GAAACGGGACTTTAAGACCTATCCGATCTGACCACTAGGGTTATAGTCTTCATTAATGCGTTGAATTGACCTGATTGTAAATTTCTTGATAGACGTTCAGCATTCGTGACATCGGCACATCGCTCGATGCTGGTGGGATGGCTTTGGGATTCTTGGCATTGCTGTTAAAAAGAGAGAGTAGCGTTCGTGAATCGGTGGAAGAAAAGAGCAGGCACTCTGCGGGGCGCTTGACGCAATTTGTCGCCAGAACAGTTTTGCCACTATACAGAGCCTCTCGTATCGCATTGGAATCGCCATCAGAGAGCGTTGTTCGGACATAGACAGTGCTTACACTCATGATGCTCACGAACACCTTCGGCGACTTATCACGGAATATAAGAATATTATCGAACTCTGCAAGGCAGCCTAGAACGTGTTTTTCGTATTCAGGATCAATCGTACCATAGAAACAAAATACGAAGGTGTAACGTTGATCATCCAACTGCTTGATGCAGTCGATCAGAATATCGTAATTGTAAAGAGGAGTAAGGAAGCCCGATGTGACTACGATAGATTTTTCACTCGCCAGTTGAAGAATCTCCGGCGGAATGAGTTTTGGGTCGGGCAGTTGTGGAATAAATGCAGGGATAATGACCAATTTGGAGTTAAGAATGCCAAGATCGGTCAAGAAGTCGTAAATTTCCGCCGAAACGACGATAATTCGATTGAAATGGTCTAACAAAAACCGCAAATAAATTCGGTTGAAGTTTCCCGCCATCCTTGCTGGAAAACTACCGCTGTGAATAGTGATTATTTTGGGTTGATGTCGAAAACAGAATAGCAGTACCGGCGCTACCCATTTAAAGTTATTCATGCTGGACGTCTGGAAGTGTAAAATCGTGTCTGCTGAGAGCGTCGCCGACAGTTTGAGTAAAGCTATCAACTTCGACGGTAGCCCGCCGGACAGCGTGATGACGTTCGCAGGTTTTCCCGTGCGGCTGGATGCCCGAATATCCAGCCCTTTAGCCGCGAATCCTTGAGCGTTCAAAAACTCCAAAAGCAGCACAGTGTGAACACTGATTCCGCCAAGGGGCGGCGGAAACGTACCGATGATAAGAAATTTCATCAAATTGACGATCTCTCCCAGCCAACCAAACATGTATTCGCAGAGATGGGCCTGACAATATTGGTGCGAACCACTTCGATCATCCCACGTAACTGCTGCCTTTTTTTACATTTCCATAGCGCATTCACAGGCGACTGGCGCCCTGGGACAGGGTAGTCTCAAACACACCCAGAACATCTTCAGCCCGCCGCCGGTCGGTGTAATAACTCAACACCTTCTTAGCTTGTTCAGTGTGCTGATAACGGGTCGCTTGATCCATACAGAGCCAGCGCTCTACCTCATTCTGAATCGCTTCGTAGTTATCAAGCGGTACGGGCGTATACGGTGTTCCTTGTAATGCTTCTGGAATTCCTCCGACATTTGACGCTACAACGGGGATGCCAGCGGCTATCGCTTCTAGGAGAACCAGCCCAAATCCCTCATGACGGGCAAGATGCACCAAAACATCTGAAGATGCCATGATTCTCCCTATATCGTTATGCCAGCCTATCAATTTTATGCGATTTGGTGTTTCGCAACGCGCAATCTGATCACTGATAATCGCATCATAGTTAAGTGCGCCGGGCTCAAGCGCTTTCCCATAGAAGGCTGTACCAACTAAAATCAAAAAAGCGTTCCATTCCTCCAACTTTGGTGCCAGCGAATTGATCAAGATATCACAGCCTTTTCGATGCTGAAGGCGTCCTACATACAGCAAAATACGTGAATCATCGGGGAGATGCAATTCGTGCCGCACAGCTTCGCGTTCGTTTGTAAATACCATATTGTTAAAGTCAATCGAGTTATAGACGACCTGAATGTGGTTCAAAGGTATATTTAGACTTTGGGCTGTATGTTGGCGGACATATTCCGTAATTGCGTAAAATCTATGAGTAAATCCCAGTGCGCGCTTCCAGAGCCAAACTCGGCGACTTTTCATAATTGCATCCGTAGGATAATCATGTAGCGCTACCACATGGCGTGCCCTGGAACCAAATGTTGATGAAACACCCATCACATCCGTCCCAAGTGTCGAAGTTAGGATTATTTCAAAACCAAAACGCTTGATCAGATCGTGTAGTAGCAGCGGAGCTTGAATATCTCCTAATGGGTTATCCATTCTTAGCCAATGGACAGATGGAACGCCGTCGTTTAACCATCGGTCAGCGGCCTCTTGCTGACCCTCCATTTGAGGGCTATACTGGCACGCGAGATGAGCTTCCACCCCCATTCTTGATAATTCTCGCGCGAGGCGACACTCTAACATTTCAGCACCACCTCGGTCAAGGCGGCGAACACAGATCAAGACCTTCATACTTTTTTCCTAGGTGTCATATTAGTGGCTCGTTGCATTTCACATCCAACTAGCGTATCTCTGCAAATTGCTCTCATCTTAAATCTCTCTCGGGAAGAAGTGACTAACGGGTTTGCCGACAGACCAAAGTCACAGCCTAAATTATGAGGAAATTTTTACCAAAAACTAACCTGTCACGTCTGGCTGTTGGTTCGCTGCCGGATGAGCTTGAGGAACGGTTGCAGCTAACAAAAGCGCCGCCCAACTGAAATAAAACGACAAGGTAAGATAAAAGAAATAGACCAGGAAACGCACCAGCAGCACGCCTGCCAAGCCAACGATCAGAATGCGCATTGGAATGGGTACGTTTTCGCTCCAGATGTTTCCCTGCCACGCTTTTATGATCAATCTCGATAACACTAGCAAGAGACCTATGAAAGGGATTAATCCCAAGAGTCCTTGCTCAATCATCAGGGTAGCAAAGCCTGTATGGGGGAGCGGGGCTTTGGGATCATTCAGAATGACCTTAGAAATCTCACTCGCGCGACCAAAGCCCCCTCCTAATAATGGTGCTTCTAAGAAGCGCTGAAAACTCGCAACCACACTTTGATAGCGGAAGTTATATGTTTCATATTGGTCGATCTGGGTATTGAACTTGAGTGTGTTGGCAATTTCGGTCTGTTGGAATAATGGATTCTGAGGCAGATAGAAAACTAACCCCACGATAACGAATAACGACCCAAGAAAAAGGGCGAGATTATTCTTTCGAGTACGCGCTGTTCGAGCAGTGATGACGAAGAGCATTGCTACGACTGCCCCGACATAACTAGTCCATGAACGTGAGAGGAATAGAAAAACACCAATGCCAATTATGACAGGTAAGGAAATGGTCTTTCGAAAACTATTCGTGGACAATTGAAAAAGGCCAAACATAATCAGGATACCGACAATCATGCTTGTGCCAAAATCGACCTTATCGGTGTGCAATCCTCTAATCCAGAATGTGGTTGGTAGTATACCATATGGCGTATTCAGGAGTGGGGAGCCCTTGAAATACTCCAAAATGCCCGCAGAAACAGCAACTAGTGTGCCGATCAATAGGACACGTATGACCAGCTTCCATTCGCGTGGTGTCAGGCCATGGCTCAAATACCTACCCACGGTTAGAAACCAAATTGTATTCGCTACAATGCTGAAATAATTGACATTAAATCCACCGTAAATTAAAAGGGAATATAATACTGCAATAACAGTCGCAGCATTGTACGCTATAAACCAACTTGCGATACGGTAGTAAGTTTTCGTCCCTTTCCAACTTACAGGTTGCCTAAGTACGTGCAACACCCCCACCACGATGGCGAGTTGATTCAACGTAATGAATGTTCCCATCACCGAAATACTGAAGAGATCATTGACGTACCACGCGCCTAAATATAAAAGTAGCGGGAATAAAGCGGGATTGTGGCCAGACTTAGACCATGCCAGGGACTGAGATCGTGTTTCGAAAGTTTGTGCTTGCATGATTATTATCACATACTATCAAATTGACCGGGGTGATGCTATCAAGTGAGAGTTATCTCGTTGTACATTTGGGCAAGTGTATCGCTGGTGGTGTTCCAATCAAATCGCTTGACTAAAGCGGCTATTTGCTCGGGATCCGGTTTCCAACCTGCCGCGATACGTGCCAGCGCCTCTCGCAAACCCTGCTCAGGATCATTGTGGTTGTAAAGAACAGCGGTGGTCGGGTAGCTGTGCTGCACAAAGAAAGGCAAATTGGGAGCGATTACCGGCATGTGAAAGGTTAACGCGAGAAAATACATGCTTGATGTCGTGATATGTTGATACGGAATTGCGAGAAAATCACTCATCTGCACCAAATCAGCAATGTCCTCGTCAACTACCCGACCAGGAAGATATTGACAGTACTCCAACGTATTAACCACGTCTTGGGCATAATCGGAAAGATCGCCAACCACCATTAGGGACAAGGGTAATGGCATCGCGGACTTCCAAGACCGCAGAAACACATCGGTGCCTTTGTAGGCCGACTGGCTGCCAAACAACAGCACTACCGTCTCATTTTCGTCCAGGCTAAATTTTTTTCGCGCTTCTTCACGCGAAAGCCTCACTGGATATAAACCCGCATAAACGCCTAGCGGTGCGACCACATAACGCCGACCGCACGTACCGAATGCCGCCACCAAATCATTTTGGCAGTTCAGGGCGTGCCCGACGATGAGATCAAACCGGCGCAAAATATAACGCCGCATCCCATGTTCCAGGGTCATCGAACTGGAATAATGAGGAAGCACATTGTGAGCTGACCAGACCAAGCGGTAGCCTAATAGAATTGATAGTTCCGCTCTGATGATCCACCAGATTGCCTTAAGCACCGATAGCAAGACGGACTGCGAACGCCATTGAGATTCCGGCCAGTGAAAGTGTAAAATTAACACCTTATTCCGATACTTAAATAAATTAACCGGTCGCCAATTAAATGACTTGATTTCCCAGTGGTGCTGGCGTAGTTTTTCAGCAAGCGGGATCTGAAAAGGGTTGCTGCGATCAGGGGGAGGATAGGGCGCGTAAAATGGCATTGTTTT
>JBBSPQ010000220.1:0-4995 GCA_038258585.1 Pseudomonadales bacterium | reverse complement strand
TGCTGCCGGTGATCTCGAACGCGCGGCCTCACTGTGCGAGCGCGCATTGCGAATTACACCCCGCGATGGCTATCTCTGGTATCAGTTGGCATCTATTAATTACCGGCAGCAAAATTATGATGACGCTACCGGTTTTGCCCGGCGCGCTCTGAGTTTTGCTGGCTCCGATGAAGCGCTGACGCAGGACATCAGCATATTGCTGGAGAGCGCCGATATCGCCCGGAGTCGGGCACGGTAGTTATTTAGTAACGTTAGTCGGTGTCGTCAGCCACCATTCGTTTGCTGGCGAGAAATTTGAAAATGAAGCCTGCACCAAATCCCACCGTAAAATCCTTTTCATAGAGTGGACTGTCTTCGTTGGCCGAGCCATGATGAGAGGTTGTCTGAATTCCCAAGAACGCATCAAAGTTTTCATTAACCCGATAGCGACCATACAAGTTTAATCCCGTTCCGAAGTAGCCTTCGTCCGCTTGATAAGCCGGACGAGATGCAGTTGCGTAACGTGTTTCGACGTCAAAGAAATACTCATGCAACTGTCGCGAACCCCACTGCGGTTTCAACGAAATTGTGACATCCATTTGAGGCGATAAAAACCCAAAATGTTTGTACTGCAACATGGGCTCAAAAACATAGCCATGTTGATCAATACTTCCCAGATCGGTTGAGAATACTCCGCGCGCCTGTAGCGCCAATGTTAACGAGCCAAGGCTCGCATCTTCAAAAATGAAGTCCGCCAAATTGACCTTCATTTGAGGGCCTATCTGAAACATATAGTCCAAATCCGGCATTCCCTTTCTTAACTCATTGTCTTCGCTGTCAGCATCAAAGGCTGCTGTAAAAGACATGTCCAGTTCAATCCTGTCGTTGTCGAAAGCTACCGCCCGCGCCGTCTGTCCGTCCCCTATTCGCAGGACTTCACCGCGATAGACAACGTACGGCAGTGCAATACCGCGCACGTGCTTCTCCGATGAGGTCGGATAGTCTGGCGCGTGCAAGACCCCTGTGCCGAAACCAAGTTCCCATAAAGGTTTGATCTCCTCGGGGGCGTCTTCGGGAGCAATAATCTCTGCTGCGGATAGTGAGTTGGTTGCCCACATCATCGACAAAACTAAACACGGTTTATAAATTTTGATCATGCTGAAGATTGTATCCTCATCCCGTGCCGACCGGCAGGATGAGTTTACAGAAAGTGTGAATTCGCGCCCGATAGAGTGAAACTTTTTAACAAAATTTTCGCAATCCACCACAGTTCTGCAACACCAAATCAATGATGGGGTAATTAACAACGCGCTAATACTTGCAGTCGCACATCTGCCGTCACAGTCAACTTTGTTAGCGCCGCCGCGCGTGCCTTGCCTTCCATACTGGCTCGGAAGAGATGAGGGGTCATAGCAAGCAGATCGGCGATCTGTTCTGATCCATCCAAAGTTACAGTGAAACGCAGAGTATTCATCTCCTTTTTTAGAAATCCATCTGGCACCTGAAATTCGTCTGCCTTATCTTTTTTCACTATGGGATAGATGACTTCTCTAAGTTCTCGTAGGTGATCGGGCCCAGCATCAACTTGCAGCAAAAAGCCGGTAGGCTTAAGCACTCGGGAAAATTCCGCATACGCCGGAAATCCGAACATGCAAAGCACACAGTCGACAGAATTCGACTCCACCGGCAGATTCGCATTGCTGCCCACAATCCAGGTAGTCGTCTTTTCCATTTTTGCAGCCGCACGTACTGCCCACTTTGAAATATCCACTCCCACTAGGGACAGCGAACTGCCCTTTGAACTCAATGCGGAGCAGCCCTGCACCAACTGACGTAGATAGTAGCCGTCTCCACTGCCAGCATCGAGCACGCACGTGATGGCATCCGCACGCAACAAGACTGAGACGGCGTCATTCACGGCGGCAGCGATTTGCGCGTAATGGCCTGCCTGCAGGAACCGTTTCCTTGCGGACACCATCTCCTTACTGTCGCCCGGATCACGCGATCGTTTCTTCTGAACCGGCAGCAGGTTTACGTAACCTTCTTTTGCGCTATCAAAACTGTGTCCTACGCTGCATCGCCATGCGGAACCGGCGCGGCACAGAGGCTCGCCGTCCAGCGGGCACACAAGGGACTGGAAGGGAGTAAGTGTCATAGCAGTGTGATCAGTTCGTTCAACGAAGATGCGTTCCAGAGAGAACGGCTACTCTAAATTATTACGGTAATGATGTCCCCTTCTTTACAGACGAGCTAGAATCAGCCGGCTCCTAACGGGCTTGCTTTGCCCTAAATTCTTATTCTACTGTCGAGGATATTATGTCACTTTCCATGTACTCAGCGTCCATTCCTGTTTTTACTCGCAACCTCCGCAACCTGTCTACGTTTCTCACTAAGGCGCAGGCATACAGCGAATTGAAGAAGTGTGACGAAAAGAATTTCACTTCAGCGCGCCTGTTTTTTGATATGTTGCCCCTTGCCCGCCAGATACAGATTGCCAGCGATGTTGTCAAAGGTGCGGCTGCACGACTTGCCGGCGTTGAGATGCCTAAGTACGAAGACACCGAAACGACCTTTACCGAACTTCAGGAACGCATTACCAAGACGATAACCTTCCTTAGTAGCTTTACAGCCGCTCAGATAGATGGCACGGAAGAGAAAGAGATTACAATTCAGGCGGGCACAAACGAGTTCAAGTTCACTGGTGAACAATACCTGCTTGGCTGGGCATTACCCAATATGTATTTCCATGTGACTACTGCCTACAACATCATGCGTCACAATGGAGTGGAATTAGGCAAGGCCGACTTTTTGGCGTTTACCTGAGTTCAAGCGTCAAAGACATCAAGGGGGAACAATATGATCAGCGTAATGGAAGACGTCAAACATAAGCTTATGGAGTCCGTACGGACAGATAATATTGTTCTGCCCACCCTGCCAGAAATAGCCCTACGTGTACGTGAAGCCGCCGATGATGACGATATCTCCATCCGTGGTCTGGCTGACCTTATCGGCTCTGATGCCGCGCTCACCGCGAGGATTATCCAAGTTGCCAACAGCCCGATGGCTCGCGGCATTAATTCTATTGATAACCTGCCAGCGGCAATCAGTCGACTTGGAATGACCTACAGCTGTAATCTCGCGGTCGGGCTGGCAATGCGGCAGTTGTTTCAAGCCACTAATGACAAGATCGACAGGCGGATGCGTGAGGTTTGGTCTCACAGCGCCGAAGTGGCCGCTATTTCTAATGTCCTTGCCAAGCACTACACGCGTCTGGAATCAGATCAGGCGACCTTGGCGGGACTGACCCACCAAATAGGAATGCTGCCCATCCTGACGTATGCTCAGGAACATCACATTTTCCTCAAAGACGAAGAAAGCAGCGATCTCGACACACTGATTGATTCGCTCCATCCACAAATTGGGGAACTAATACTGCGTACCTGGAAATTTCCCGAATTTCTGGTGACAATTCCCACGACACACCTCGACCTACACCGTACCAGTGCAAAAGTAGACCTTGCCGACGTGGTGATTGTCGCCAAACTACAGAGCTACTCCGGCACCCAACACCCCTTGGCAAGTGTGGATTGGTCAACTGTTCCTGCTTTTACCAGGCTGGGGCTGGGAACGGATATGGAAGCCCATGACGTAGAGGATCTCTCGGCGGAGATGAACGCTGCGATTGAGTGTTTAAAATAACGCTGGATTTATCGAGGCCCCCCCCTTTTATTTCACCATTGATCCTCTCCATTCGACGCATAACCCTTGCCCTGCCCTGATGCCCGTGGCTTACTGCGCTCGAACACCATAATAAAAATGAAGGGGATCACCATGAAAATGATGGGCCAGAATAACAATCAAATCATCGCTCAAACGCTTCTGTTACTGTCGTTGATCGTGCCGCTGTCAGCATGGGCGCAGAGTGGCAATCAGACTTCGCCCGGCGAATTCATCATCAATAATCCCACCCTGATCAATCTCGGCTTCGAGTGGCATATCGATGGCGATGACAATCGCAACGCGCAAGTGGCTGTCTCCTATCGTCGCACCGGTGAATCCAATTGGCAGGAAGGCATGCCGCTGATGCGACTTCACGGCGAGCGGGTGTATCAGGAAAATATCTGGGATCTCGTGGCGCCCAATATGTTTGCTGGTAGCATTCTCGATCTTGAGCCAGGTACTGCCTATGAAGCACGATTTGAGTTAAACGATCCTGATGGTGTGAACGGAGACACCGCCTCTGCCACCAAAATAGTGACGGTGAGCACACGTCCCGAACCCATGCCGGCAGAAGGCGGCAAGGTCTATCACGTTTACACATATGACTACGACGGCCCCAGAGAAGAACCGTCATTCTCCGGCCTGATGTGCGCATACAACTATCGTTGTGGCGCGGGTGATTCTGCTCCCGGTGGACGTCCACGCGTTAAACCAGGCGACGTTATTCTGATGCACGCGGGCACTTACGCTTATCACTACGAATTCTACGGGAACAACACTCGCGTCAACGCGACGACGACTTTTGAGGGCACTTACTACCTGACTGCCGATGGCACCGCAGAGAAGCCAATCGTTATTAAGGCAGCGGGTGATGGAGAAGTCATCATCGACGGCCGTGACAACTTCAATCTGTTTAACCTCAAAGCGGCTGACTACAACTACTTTGAAGACATCACGTTCAGGAATACCGATATCGCACTCTGGGGTGGCACTCAGTTTATTGCTGGCTCTAAAGGACTAACGGTAAAACATTGTCGCTTCGATCAAGTGGGGATCGGCGTCTTCACAAACTACTCCGGCTCCAGCGATTACTATATCGCTGACAGCACATTTCTGGGTCGCCTCGATTCGACGCGCGTTACTGGGTGGACTGGCGCCTTTTGGCAGCAGTTTGCCGGTGTCGATGGCCAAACTTTCCCGCCAGTGATGAGTTCTTACACCGCAGTGCGGCTGTATGGACCCGGCCATGTCGTTGCCTTCAACTACATCGCTGATTTCCACGATGGCATTGACATC
>JBBSPQ010000219.1:0-4999 GCA_038258585.1 Pseudomonadales bacterium | reverse complement strand
GACCATTGAAATAAGTGGCATTTGTCGGCAGTGTCAGTAGCAGGTAGGCTGAAGGCCAAGCGACTTTATTCGACGGACGCGTTACAGCATCAGCGCCGTTCTAAGCTCAACAACCGAATCGACAATGGCGGTGGGTGAATAGCGCTCCATGGCGGTATCGTCGTGAACTCCCCAGCGAACACCGATCGATGGCATACCTATGCGTTGAGCCATTTCCAAGTCATAGGTGGTATCCCCAATCATTACTGCCTCATCGGCATGAATATCGTAGAAGCGTAAGATCTCATTGAGCATCGTGGGATCTGGCTTCGAACGAGTCTCGTCGGCGCAGCGGGTAATATCGAAATGCGTGTGCAGCCCACTTGACTTCAGAGCGGTGTCGAGACCCCGGCGGCTCTTACCAGTAGCGACTGCGCGACCACGTCCGTCTGTCCGAAGATCGGTAATCACATCGTGCATGCCAGCAAATATCTGCTGCGGTGTGGCCTCTCGCGAGAAAAAATAACGGCGGTAGGCATCGCGGAAATCGGCAATTTCAGTATCGACCGCGTCGGGGTATAAACTCCTGAGCGCCTCGTCGATGCCAAGCCCGATGATGTTGCGATAGGCCGCTTTCTCCAGCGTGGGAAAACCAAGTTCTGCAGCGGCCTGATGCAGGCTGCCGGCAATGTGCTCAATGGAGTCGACAATGGTGCCATCCCAATCGAAGATGGCGACTTTGATTTTCATGGTATTGGATTCTTTTACTCTGTTCGTGAAGGCGTGCATGATACCTCGTACCCAGTTATGAGGGATAAAAAGTTATGACAGATAGAAAGTTAAGAGCGAGAAAAAAGTGATTGCTCATCTCATTCGAAAATCGCTAACCGCTGCCTTCCTGGCGTCTAGTTTCATGCTGATGCTGTCTGTTTTTGTACAAAGCGCACAAAGCGCAGACAGTGCAGACTCAATTATCGAAGCCGACGAAGCTCAGCTGCAGGTGGGACGTGACGCTTACTATGCTGGTGATTTCCGAACTGCTTTAAACGTCTGGCAGCCGTTGGCGAACATCGGTAATGCAACTGCACAAAACAACGTAGGCGTTCTATATCGCAATGGGGAAGGGGTGGTACAGGACTTCGACGTTGCCAGAGATTGGTTCCTGACGGCCGCTGAGAAGGGTCATGCACGTGCGAGTTACAGCCTTGCTATGCTCTACGACTTTGGCCAGGGCGTTACGCAGAATTACGCAGAAGCCATACGGTGGTATCGCAAGTCTGCATCAATGGGAGATGCCAATGCGCAGTTTCGTTTGGGCACGCTGTACGACGAAGGCAGCGGTGTAGCCCAAAACAGATACGAGGCCACAGCCTGGTTCACGCAGGCGGCCGAGCAGGGTCATGCTAATGCTCAGAACGTTATGGGTCTGCGCGCAGCATCGGGTATCGGTATGCCAGTTGATAAGACTGAAGCTTTGCGGTGGTTTGGGTTAGCCGCAGCGCAGTCCCACGCCGATGCTCAAAATAATCTTGGGCTGATGTACCAGCAAGGAGATAGTGTGGATTTGAATCTTGCGAGCGCTTATATGTGGTTTTACCTGTCTGCCTCATCTATTTTGGATATGGCTGTCACTGAAGGCGCAAAGAACCGCGATAGGGTAGAGCGCCTTCTTGGTGAAGAAGAGATTGCGGACGCGCAAGAGAGGGCGGAAAGGTGCCGTAGGAGTAGCTTTGTGAATTGCGAATGAGTCGGTTAATTAACTTGAGATGCAAACTCTGTTGCGGCCGGTTCGTTTGGCTTCATACAGCGCTTTGTCCGCCCGCGTAAAGAGTGCTTCCACGCTGGTATCCTTTTCCTGTCTTGACGAGACGCCAATACAGACTGTTATGTCTATCGCTTGAGGTTCTGTGCTCATCAGTACGCCAGTAAATGAGCGGCAGAGTCTTTCGCCCAGCTGGTGAGCTTCGTCAAGGCAAGTCTGCGGCAACAGAATGGCAAATTCCTCCCCTCCTATCCGGCCAATGGTGTCGCAGGTTCTGATGGTCTCAAGGCAGTGTAGAGCCAGAGTCCGCAACACCTCGTCACCAGTCTGATGGCCGAACGTATCGTTGATATGTTTGAAGCGATCAATGTCCAAGATGAGAAGAGAGGTGGGTTGATCGTAACGGATGCTGCTTAGGAATTCCTGCTCAGCGGCGCGGTAGAGATAACGACGATTGTAGAGCGTCGTCAGCACGTCAGTGGTAGCCTGGAGTTCCAGTTCTTCCCGCAGAGTATGCAGTTCAGTGACCTCTGTAGAAATTCCAATCAGACTTTCAGGATGGCCACTTAAATTGAGAGGGACTTTGGTCGACCAGAAGTAGCGCTTGTCGCCATTAGCGTCCTTAAAGGACTCCTCGGCGGAGTATTTTGCGCCGCTGCTCAGTACTCTGGCATCGGTGAAATGAGTGTGGTCGGCATCGACAGAGGATCTTAAGTCTTCATCCTGTTTACCGATTATATCGGTCGAGTCTTTGCCGAGGAATTCCTCCATTTTGGGGTTCACATACAGATAACGCCTGTTGGCGTCTTTCATGTAAATATGAGCGTCGACGTTGTTCAGGACAGACTCTAGCAGTCCGCGTTCGCGTTCGAGCGCCAGTTCAAGGCGTTTGCGTTCAGTAATATCGTTAGAAATACCGCACATTCCAATGATCTCGGCATTGTCGTTGCGAATGGGAGTTTTGACCGACCAGTAAGTGCGGAACTTACCGGTGGATTTGACAAGGCTGATTTCTTCTAACTCCAAGGTCGCCCCATCTTTCATTACTCGACGGTCGTTGTGACGCAGATCGTGCGAAACATTGAGATCGTAAAAGCTACTATCGTCCTTGCCAATAATCTGTTCAGAAGTAAGTTCGAAGAGTTCGCACATCAAAGGATTCACAAAAGTGTATTTACCTGCGGTATCTTTAGTGAAGACGTAGGCCCCAATGTTGTCCAGAACAGTACGCAGACCTCGCAGCTCAATAGAGAGCAGTTGCATGGTGTCGTGAACATCAGTTTTGGACATTGTGAGCCTCGAGCGAATTGCGATTTGTTGATTGTAGGGGTCAACTGACCCCAACGCTACCCCCAGAAAGAGGGATTCTGAATTCGAATCCAGTGTTGTTATCAATGAACAAGGAGCCCGCTGTCACAGATAGTACGTGATGTCATGTGTACTGTGATGCTATAAATATCCAGTCAATACTGGGAGATAAGTCATGCAAAATGAAGTAGAAAGTCTGGTAGAAAGATATGAACAAAAAACGCTCAGTCGTCGCGAATTGGTGGCTTCGTTAATTGGCCTCGCCGGTATTTTCGCGGCATCACCAATTGTAGTTGCTCAGCAGACACGGCCATCGGCACTTGGAATATCAATGAACCATGTGTCGCTGTCAGTGAATGATGTCAATCGTTCCGCGGATTTCTACAAGCGCGTGCTGGGCATGGAAATCATCAGCAGGCCTGCTAATGGAGGCTTGAACATGGGGCTGGGTAAGGAGAGTTTTCTGGGCCTGTATCAATTTGCGAATCCTGGCACCATGCATCATCTCTGCATTGGGGTTGATAACTATGATGCCGATGTTATGGCTGAACGACTCCTGGAACATGGTATCACTGGGCGCGTTGGTCGCGACCCTGCGAATCGAACCAGCGGTGGGGATCAGCTCTATTTCAACGATCCCGATGGCATCAGTGTGCAATTGGCCCAGCATGGCTATCTGGGCTAGGCACCTAGGCTGGCCGATTACTTGTTAGTGATGACGGCCATCGTAATGCGAGAGATGCATACCATTTTGCCCTGATCGTTCTCTATGCGAATCTCCCAAACCTGCGTACTTCCGCCGATGTGGATTGGGCGCGCAGTGCCAGTCACCCAGCCCGATGACACGGCGCGCAGATGATTGGCGTTGATCTCCAAACCAACGGCTGCCTGATTCTCCCCTTTCACGCAGTAATTGGCTCCGACGCTGCCAAGGGTTTCTGCGAGCAGAACGGAGGCTCCGCCGTGCAACAGTCCGAATGGTTGCCTTGTGCGTTCATCCACTGGCATTCGGGCCCGGATGAAATCATCGCCCACCTCGGTGAATTCGATGCCAAGGCTGTTCAGCGCCGTGCGCTGGTTACTGGATGTGAGTTGGTCCAGGGTGAAGGGGCGTGTCCAGATGGGCATAGTGAAATCCTGAGTGTTGGCCATTGTTGTGAAAGCTGAATACAATCTTTTGTTTGTTGTGCCTGCCAATGTGGCACCGGTCAGTCAAGTACGTCATCTTACAACCAGAGACTCAACATGGATTTTTTCATAGCCACATTTTTAAAGATGTACTTCGTTATGACGCCGTTCTTTGTTCTGTCGGTGTTTCTAACGGTGACGCATGATGCGACGTTAGCTGAGAAGCGTCATCTTGCTGTGCGTGTCACCTTATCGGTGGTCGTGATCAGTCTGGTGCTGATGTATTTTGGTAAATATATTTTTGCTGTATTCGGTCTGACACTTGATGCGTTCAGGATCGGTGCTGGGGCATTGTTGTTTATGTCTGCAGTCGGATTGGTGAATGGCAAGAAGGAGAGTCAGAAACTGGCGGACTACACATTGTCCGAGCTGGCAGTTGTCCCCCTTGCGCTGCCGATCACTGTAGGACCAGCCACCATCGGTGTGCTGTTAGTATTGGTGGCAGACAACACCACACTGGCAGATTTTGTGCTGGAAGGCTCAGCCATGCTTTGTTCGATTTTGCTGATCGGATTGATGCTGTATTTCTCGAACCTGATTGAAAAGTTCATTGGCAAACAGGGGTTGCAGATCATCTCGAAGATCACCGGCATAATTCTGGCGGCACTGTCCGCCCAGATCATGTTTACCGGTATCAAAAATTTCCTGGAATTGGGCTAAGCGTCAGCGGCTTTCCCTAGCCGCTGTTCGCAAGTGTTCTCATTTAGCCCATCGGGTAAGGGAACTCTTTATGTACAGCGTCGCACTCTTTCATTATTTCAG
>JBBSPQ010000218.1:0-5006 GCA_038258585.1 Pseudomonadales bacterium | reverse complement strand
AGTTGCAGAATGGTGTCACTGTCAAAAATACGAGGATGCGTAAAATCAACATTGTCGGGACGATACGGACGCGAACCTGTAGCGATGACGAAATGGTCGGCGGTGAGTATCGGCCCTTTCGAGCCCAGTCTAATAGTAGTGCCATCGACAAAACTGGCGATGCCGGTTAACACGTCGATGCCGTTCTTTTCGTAATAATTACTGCGCAGATGCACTTGATCATCGATCACGCGCGAGGCGTGCTGCATGATCTGCTGAAACGTAGGTTTGCGCAGCGTAGCGAATTCACGTAATAACGGGTTGCTACTAAATTGCATCACTTGCTTGACTGATTGTCGTAGAGCTTTGGAGGGAATGGTCCCCAGATGAGTGCAGTTTCCCCCCACCTGTTCACGATCAGAAATGACCGCTACTGTTCTGCCTTTTTTCGCCGCGTTCATCGCAGCCGACTCGCCGGCTGGACCGCTGCCGACCACGATAATGTCGTAATGTTTCTTGTGCATCTATGCTGACTATTCCACTCCTGCTATTTCTATTACTACTGCGATTGCTCTTCGCACTTCTGCGGATTTCCACCACAGAGTGAACAACTCGTTCCAGCATTGCCATTGTTCAGCCCGCCACAGCTTCCCTTGATGGGTTGGCGCCCAAACATGACGCCGACGGCCATCGCGGCCACTACCAGCAGTAGCACGACAAAAGTTGCGATTATTGTTGCCATGATTTCACCTCACTCGACTTGGAGATAATTCTCGAACTTGCGTGTATAGCGATCCTCGAATCCTTCGCCTTGCGTTGTCTTGGTAATGAAATAGACGGCAAGATCCAGACGCTGGGCCAACTCAAATCCCTCCTCCGCTCCCAGCACCATGAACGCTGTCGCGAGCGCATCGGCTCGCGCGGCGGAGGCATCAATCACATAGACGCCAGCCAGATTGTGAGTGACCGGCTTACCGGTATGAGGATCGATTTCATGGGAATAATGAATCCCGTCTTCCTCAAAGTAGTTCCGGTAATCTCCTGAACCGGCGACGGCAATCGATTCCCCGTTCGCATAGAAAATTTCGTAAACCTGCGGGGCGCTGTCTACCGGCGTTTCAATCGCGGGCACCCAGCTCTGTTTCCCTGGCTTGTACCCCTTGATTCTTAGCTCACCCCCGACTTCAATGAAGTAGCTGACAATACCCAGTGAATCAAAATACTCGGCCACCTTATCAACAGCATACCCTTTGGCGATTCCACTCAGGTCTACATATACATTCGTTGTCTTGGTAAGGGTGGCGGCAGACTTGTCTAATTCAAGATGACGATAACCCACATTGGTCATCAATTGAGCGATTTCGGCGTCGCTTGGCAATATGGGATTTCTACGCTGAGGACCGAACCCCCATCGATTCACCAATTGGCCCACAGTAACATCAAATGCGCCGTCGGTCAGCTCACTGACATCCAGCGCCAACGCAAAGACGTCAGCCAATTCCGCCGACAATGGCACGGGAGACCCAGATTCTGCGCGATTGAATCGAGACAGTTCGGAGTCCGCGGCATAAGTGGACATCTGTTCCTTATCCAGATGCGTGAGCAACTCGTTTATTCTCTGCGCAAACTGCTCCGGACTTAAGTCGCCCGGCATATCGACTACCTTGATGCTGTAGGTAGTTCCCATCGTCGCGCCACCAAGCTCGTGAATTTCGACAGGAGCGGGCAACAGCAACTTGTAAGCAATACACAGGACAACGAGAAAGGCGATCGAAAAGCTGTGACGTCGCAGCATATCAGCCATCAGTAAGACCGTCCGAAGGGAGAACAGGTTGTCGGGTTAGATACCACTCACCCTCAGGATCAGGAGAACTCGTCCAGAGCAATGTTCTCATCCTCGACGCCAAGATCCTTGAGCATCTTGATGACAGCAGCGTTCATCATGGGTGGGCCACACATGTAGAACTCACAGTCCTCTGGTGCCGGATGATCCTTGAGAAAATGCTGATAAACCACGTTATGAATGAAACCTGTCATGCCGGTCCAATTGTCCTCGGGTTGAGGATCTGACAACGCGATGTTCCACTCAAAATTATTGTTCTCGGCGGCGAGCTCGTTGTAGTCTTCTTCATAGAACATTTCTTTCAGACTACGCGCACCGTACCAGAAAGTAATCTTGCGTTTGGTCTTGATTCGGCGCAGTTGATCAAAAATATGTGAGCGCATAGGCGCCATACCGGCACCACCACCGATGAATACCATCTCTGCTTCCGTATCTTTGGCGAAGAACTCACCAAAAGGGCCAAACACTTTGATCTTGTCACCGGGCTTCAAGTTGAACACATAGGAAGACATGATGCCTGGCGGAAAATTGGATTTGGGCGGTGGTGTCGCGATGCGGATATTAAATTTAATAATGCCCTTCTCTTCCGGATAGTTAGCCATTGAGTAAGCACGAATCGTGGTGCTACTGACTTTCGACACGTAATCGAACAAGCCGAATTTAACCCAGTCGCCTTTGTATTCTTCGCCGATGTCGAAATCCTTATAACGGACTTCGTGTGGAGGCACTTCCAGTTGCACATAACCACCGGCACGGAAATCGACGCTGTCGCCATCGGGAATTTGCAGTACCAGTTCTTTAATAAAGGTCGCCACGTTGTCATTGGAAATAACCGTGCATTCCCACTGTTTAACGCCGAAAAACTCTGGCTCGACTTCGATCTTCATGTCCTGTTTAACCGCAACCTGACAGGACAGGCGCCAGTGCGCCTTGGCCTCACCCATGGTGAAATGGCCTACTTCGGTTGGCAGCATGGAACCACCGCCATCAAGCACCTGACAACGACATTGGGCACAAGTACCACCGCCGCCACAGGCGGACGACAAGTAGATGCCCGCATCGGCAAGCGTATTCAGAAGTTTGCCGCCGGCAGGCACGGTGATTGATTTTTCGGGATCGCCATTAATCTCGATGCGCACGCTGCCACTGCTGACAAGTCTCGCTCTCGCCGCCAGAATGACCACAACGAGAACCATGACCACAGCGGTAAACATGGCAACACCGCCGACTATTGCTGCAATATCAATCATTTCGTAAACCCGTTAATTCTTTATGACTATGCATAACGCTTTATAAGACCAGTGAAGACCAACACTATTTATAGCGACAAACCACTGAAAGACATGAAACCCAACGACATCAGACCCGTGGTAATGAAGGTGATACCCAGCCCTCTCAGCCCGGCAGGCACGTCACTGTATTTAAGTTTTTCACGAATGCCCGCCATCGCGGCAATCGCCAACGCCCAGCCGAGACCTGCACCGGTGCCATAAATAACGCTTTCAGGGAATGTGTAGCTGCGCTCCACCATGAACAAAGAGGCACCCATGATGGCGCAGTTCACGGCAATAAGTGGAAGAAATACACCCAGCGCGTTGTAGAGTGAAGGCATGTACTTATCCAGAAACATCTCAAGTACCTGCACAATCGCGGCAATCACGCCGATGTAACAGATGAAACCGAGAAAACTCAGATCGAGATCAGGCAAGCCGGCCCAAGCTAACGCGCCGTCCTTCAACAAGTATTGAAACAGCAGATTGTTGATGGGAACTGTGATCACCTGTACGACAACAACGGCGACACCCAGACCAACGGCCGTTTCTACTTTCTTGGACACCGCAAGAAAAGTACACATTCCTAGGAACATATGCAGCGCCATGTTCTCAACAAAGACTGCCCGCACCAGCAAACTCAGATAGTGTTCAATCAGTGCGCGACCTCGAGCGTGTTATGTGCGGCCATGCGGAATTCATTTTTTTCTATCTGCTCGGGACGCTTGGTTCTAACAACCCAGATTAAAAAACCAATAATGAAGAAGGCACTTGGCGCAAGCAACATCAAACCGTTAGGCTGGTACCAGCCACCATTCTTGATGAGTGGTAATATCGAACTGCCGAACAAGCTGCCGGAGCCGAACAGTTCGCGAATAGATCCTAACGTCAGAAGCACTATGCTGTAACCCAAGCCATTACCGATGCCATCCATGAAGCTGATGCCGGGTGGGTTCTTCATTGCAAACGCTTCGGCGCGACCCATTACAATACAGTTAGTAATAATCAAACCAACAAACACACTCAACTGCTTGCTAATCTCGTAGGCAAACGCCTGCAGCAATTGGTCTACGGCAATTACCAGCGAGGCGATAATTGTCATTTGGATGATAATGCGAATGCTGCTTGGCATGTAGTTGCGAACGATCGAAATGAAGAAGTTCGAAAATGCCGTCACCACAGTCAGCGCCACGCACATGACGATGGTCACTTTCAGGCTGGTAGTCACCGCCAATGCAGAGCACACACCGAGAATCTGCAGAGTGATTGGATTCTCGGAAATGATTGGCTTGGTGAGTACAGCCTTTGCCAGAGTTGCCATATTAAGTCCGCCCTTTAGCCTTCACGTACGTTATCGAGGAATGGACCAAAACCATCGGGTCCCATCCAGAATTTAATCAGGTTGCCGACACCTCGGCTGGTCAGAGAAGCGCCGGCCAAACCATCGACCTGATAATCACCTTCACCACTTCCCTTCACGATGCTCAATGCAACATCGCCGTCTTCATCATAAATTTTCTTACCTGGCCATAATGCTTTCCATCTGGGATTCGTCACTTCGCCACCAAGCCCAGGCGTTTCTTTCTGTTCGTAAAAACCGAGACCGACTACAGTGTTGGCATCGCCTTCCAGCGCGAGATAACCATACATGGTGCCCCACAGCCCGTAACCACTGACTGGCAGGACTATCGTCTCTATGCCGCCGCTGGCGTCTTCAATAATGTATGCCACGGCAAATTGCACTCGTCGCTTGATCGCGGCAATATCCCGGCTCGGCACCAGTGCCTCCGACAGTTCCGGATCATTATGGGCTATGCGCTGATCATAATTCAGTGGATCAAGATTGAGTTCAGCGAGCTGTTCTGCAGTTGCAAACTGTCCGGCTTCAAGATCGACAATGCGAGGAGTGAATT
>JBBSPQ010000217.1:0-5019 GCA_038258585.1 Pseudomonadales bacterium | reverse complement strand
CACCGTCGCTGCAGAAATGTTCCCTTCTGGCCAAAGTCCGCTAGGTGAGTACATTCTGATCGGCAGTATACCTTTCCAGGTTATCGGCGTTCTCACGCGTAAGGGTGCTTCCGGCTTCGGTGGTTCGGACCAGGACGATGTGGTTTTTGTTCCTCTTAAAACCGGGGCATTACGACTATTCGGTCAACAGTATGCAAATTCTATAACAGTCGCTGTAGATGATATTGAAAAAATAAACAACACCGAAACCAGATTGATAGAATTTCTCATTTCCCGTCATGGCTCAGAGGATTTCCGTGTCTTCAACAGTGCTGAGTTGCTCGACACTGTGTCTGCCTCGCAGGATACATTCACCATGCTGCTGGGATCTGTCGCGGCGATATCACTTTTGGTTGGTGGTATAGGCGTCATGAACATCATGCTGGTGTCTGTGACTGAGCGTACCCGCGAAATTGGTATTCGCATGGCAACGGGAGCAAGACAGTCCGATATTCTGTCCCAGTTCCTGTCCGAGGCAATTGTCGTTTCTGGCGTAGGAGGACTGATAGGCGTGGGGCTTGGCATTGGCGCCGGACTCCTGCTGCAGTACTTCGGTGTCGCGATCAAGTTCACCACCGCACCCATGGTCCTCGCCTTCTGCTGTGCAGCCGCTACAGGACTCGTGTTTGGATTCACCCCGGCAAGAAAAGCGGCACGACTCGATCCAGTTGTCGCTCTGGCCAATGAATAAGGAATGCATGAATGACTACAAATTTTAATGGAGCCAGTAGACTTTGCTTGTTCGCTGTCATTACTTTTATCACTCTGACAAGTTGCGCCTTGCAGAGCCAAGCGCCAGAACTACCTAGAAGTGACATTCCCTCGACCTGGAATGCGCTGGTGGATGGCGATGCTGTTATCTGGCCGGAAACCAACTGGTGGACCAGCTTCCAGACACCAGAGCTCAGTGAGTTGATTACGCAAGTACAAGCGAACAATTTTGATCTGGCTAACAATCAGCGCAACCTCGAAACCGCTCAGATTAATTTGCGGGAGGCCGGTTTCAATTTGTTTCCCAACGGCACGATCGCAATAGGGACAGGTGTCGCTTACAGTGAGTCACGGGTTGATGGCACTCAGAACACGAACAACGATGGTTCGCCATTCGAGCTTGGAGCCAACCTAAACTACACCAACATACTCAGCAAGCCAGCTGTGTACACACAGGCAGTGGCCACCTACGATTCTCGCGCGGCACAGGTGGCCAGTGTCGCTCTGACGACACTCGGCACTTCTGCATCGACTTATTTTCAATTGCTGCTGACGCGAGACAAGATCACCGCCTCTGAACAGAACGTGGTCAATGCACAGGCTATTTCCGAAATTGCTAACGCTCGTGTCGACGCCGGCGTGGCTGTTCCTATTGAAGCGCTGCAACAACAGATAGCGCTGCAACGCGAGCAGGCTAACCTCAGCAGTCTGCGCCAGAATGATCTGGCAGCCCGCTCCGCACTTGCCTTGCTCACGGGAGTCAGCGTGCAGAATTTCGATGTACAGGGACAGACGCTGGAAGACATCACGGTGCCGTCAGTGCAACCCGGTGTCCCTTCCGAGCTGCTCATGCGCCGGCCTGATCTGGTGCAGGCAGAAGCGGATCTGCGAGTCGCCACCGCCGGCGTCGACATTACTCGTCTGGCATACTTCCCCAACATTTCGCTGACCGGAAATCTCAGCGCCAGCAGTACTTCGTTGACCGAGCTGCTGACCTCGCCCGACACTTTCTTCAATCTCAACGCAACCGTATTGGAGACGCTGCTCGACAATGGCCAGCGCGAACGCAATGTCGATCGCACGCAGTTGACGCTGGACAGCAGCCTCTCCACCTATCGCAAAACTGCAATAGGAGCTTTCAATCAGATCGAAGTGCTTCTGAGCAGCATTCAATTGCAGCAAGAGCAGGTGAATGTCGCGTTAAGAAATCTCGAACTGGCAGAAGAATCCTTCCGTATTGCCCAAGTACGTTACGAGGAAGGTGTGACCGATTTTCAAACAGTACTCACCTCACAGAACACATTATTCTCCAGTCGCAATTCTTATCTGGATAATAAACTCCTGCAGCTGAACACCGCCGTCAATCTCTATCAGGCACTTGGTGGCGGCTGGCAAGCCAGCGACATTCGCTGAGATATCGTCTTCTGATTGATTCAATCACAAATACCGGGGGCTGGCACTCGGCTGGCCGCTCGGTTACAGTGTGTCAACCGTAATAGAGACCAGCCTCAACAAGGACAAGAGACGCTGTCATGTCAGATGCTCAAACTTTTTCACAGAAGCAATCACCCAAGACAACAAAAGAACGTGTATACGATGTAATATTTGGCTACGACTCCAAAGCAGGCAGATGGTTCGATCTTGCGTTGATCTGCATGATCACCGCCAGCGTGCTAGCCGTAATGCTCGACTCCGTCCTTTCGATTCATCAAAAGTATACCGCCCTTCTGTTCACCCTCGAATGGATTTTTACTGTTTGTTTTACGATCGAATATGGATTCCGAATCTACAGCTCCCCAAAACCGAGAACTTACATTTTCAGTTTTTATGGAATCATTGATCTTCTTTCTATTCTACCAACTTATATCGCATTTCTTTTTCCGGCAGCAGCCTATCTCATTATCGTCCGAATTCTTAGGGTACTGCGAATTTTCAGAATTCTGAAAATGTTTCGCTATATTGGCGAGGCCGATATACTCTTCTCCGCCCTTCTCAAAGCACGTCGAAAAATTTTCGTGTTTATGTTTACCGTACTGATACTGATCACCATATTCGGCACGTTGATGTTTATCATCGAAGGACCGACAAACGGCTTCGTTAATATTCCGCAAAGCATTTACTGGGCGATTGTGACGATCACGACAGTGGGCTATGGTGATATTTCTCCTCACACACCGTTTGGGCAAGCAATCGCCGCGCTTGCCATGATCTGTGGTTACGCAATTATTGCTGTACCGACGGGAATTATCGGGGCGGAGATCCTGCAGGAGTTCAAACTGGATGGAACGCGTAAACACAACAATTCAAAACGTTGTGGAGAGTGCGGGTTGGACTCACATGCAAACGATGCCAGCTTCTGTCGAGTATGCGGCAGCAAACTGGCATCGTAAAGAAAGGACTTTCTAAACTCGAGCGACCAACACATCACAATGAATACCGTGCAATACGCCCGATGTGGTTGAACCCATCAATGTCTGCAAAGCATCTGGGGAGTGGCCACCCATAACCAGAAGGTCTGATCCCAGTTTGGTGACCATGTCCTTGATCTCTGCAACTGGCTTGCCTTCACAAAAATGAATCGCCTCTGCACCGACCGACGGAAATCGGGTTTGCATAATTGCTCGCAACTGCCGCGTCACTTCCTCGCGATGCTGTTGTTGCGCCCGCTGAAAATCCGTCATGTCCATCTCGAAGGAGTAATCACCGGGTGGCGGTTGAAACACGACCACCACATCCAGATGGCTTTCCCCAGCCGTCGCTACCTTGATTGCTTTTTCGAGAATGATCATGGACTCCTTCGAACCGTCCACTGCCACGAGAATCTTGCGATAACCGCTCATGATGCCTCCCTGTCTATCTCTTGATGTATGTCGATTCAGTATAGACACGAGGATTTAGCATCGAAAGCAACGACAGGGAGCAATGACGGAGAGTGAGAGTCAAGTCTCGCTATATAGAAAAAACATAGCACGGTTTCGTCCCGATTTTTTGGCCATATACATGGCGCTATCCGCATTCTTAAACAGCGTCTCTCGGGATCTGTCCGAGCCAGAGAAAAGTTCTATTCCTATGCTGGCCGTCAGTTGGTAGCTGAAACTGTTCGTCTCCGCGCCTTGGTCATCCAGACTGTGTAACAAATAGGGTTTCGTTAATTTCTCCAACACACGATCGGCCACTACGCGAGCGTTTTCAAGTGCAACCGTTCTGTCCTCACCAAGACTCTCTACCAACAATACAAACTCATCACCGCCCAGTCGCACAGCAGTATCGCCGCAATTGATACTGTCCTGCAGGCGATACGCAACCTCCATGAGCAACTGATCGCCCTGAGCATGACCGTGGGTGTCGTTGAGTTCTTTGAAATGATCCAGATCGAGAACGAGTAAAGCGCCAAAATGACCATTATCAATGCTGTGCGCTATCGCCTGCTCCAGACGCTCCTGCAATACCCGCCGATTGCCAAGCTGAGTGAGAGGGTCGTGGAGTGCCAGTAGTCGCGATGCCTGCTCTGCACGCTCCATATAAGTCACGAGCAAGCCAATGGCCAACAGGATCAGACTGAGGGCCCCCAGCGAGAACATGATGGTTTGCGGGGCGCCAGAATCAAGGAAATGGTTTTCCGAAAGGTAGCCTAGAAGCATCGCACCCACTCGGAGCAGAAACACACCGGAGGAAAGTATCACGCCGCTGAAGATGATCCACCGGCCACGACCTTGCATTCGATTCACAGTGAGCAATACGATCACGATGACAACCACGCTGTGGTAGCCCGACTCCAGAGCACCGAAAATAATGCGAGCCTGTGGATCATCCAGAAGCAGTGAGAATCCAATAAAGGTGACGGGGACCGGTGCCCAGATTATTACCCTTGGCACCTTTGCGTCATTCAGCCGGCACAGACATTCAGAAAAAAGCGCAAACATTAGCGCTAGACAGACATTACCCACTATGATCGAAATCGGCTCTGGAATCTGCTCACGCAGCCCAAACAGCATAAACGAAATCGGATAAAGCAAGAACCCCAACGCCCATAGCATCAGATTGCTGTCGCGCCCATACGCAATAAAGGCGACACAAAGCGCGAGGGTGACGCCGATCAGCATGTTGATAAGATAGAGAGATTCCATTTTTAATAAAGTAATCCAGCCGCCGAACGACTTTTGCCTCGTACGAAAAAAAATGTATACGGTGCCAAGAATACACTGGATTTGGTCTGACGGGTAAATTATGGAATTGTCTCCAGCTACCCCTATTTCACTTCTTCTGGTT
>JBBSPQ010000216.1:0-5022 GCA_038258585.1 Pseudomonadales bacterium | reverse complement strand
TCACCAATATCGGCAACAGCGATAAACCACCGATCCCCGTAACTTTGTTGGTTAAAGAGATGTTCGTGCCGGGGAGAATATCCAACTGGGTATCTGTAGCAAATAACACCGCGCCGCTTTGTTTGTCACGCAGTTCCACACGTAAGGTGTACTGTCCCGTCCGAGTTGGGAGCCATACAGCCGAAACAGGGATCGTGCTGTGACCTTTGATGGCTGCAAAGTCGGATTGATAGACTACCCTTTTGCTTTCAATATCAGAGACGAACAGCTCAACGTTCCTCAGCGGAGCGGAGCCTTCATTACTTACGTTGAACTTTAAGTTTGTCAGCGTGTTAATGACAATTGGCTGGTCGGGCGAGTCCTGCGATACGTACTGGATTGCTGCCTGAGCCGGCGTTGCGGGTTTTATCGTTAGCCCGGTCGATTTGTTGTAGGTCACGTAAAAAAAACCTTCGCCTTCCGACTCGGCGATGAAGGGAAAACCGCTTAGAGTATGATTGGCTTGAAGTTCCAACAGAAAATGCCAACCCTGCGGCGTGTACTGGACTTCAGAGATTGTGCCTCCGGTAATATCTTGCTCCTGTGTGGTGACGGTGCTGGCAAAGAGGGTGGCAAAGTCTACCGGTAGCGAAAGCGATTCCCTCGGCGGTAGCTCTGAAATGAGCTGCGCTCGCTCGGTTGGATTGCGAGGCGGGAGCGTTTCGAAGAGCGCCAGAGGAGTTGCCACTTTTTTGAGGTGAATTTCGTTTTCAGTTGCATAGACAAAGAGATCATCCATCATGACCAGCCGCTGAAGAACGTGGGCATTCTTCAGATCGTCTGCCGTTGCATCTTCTTGGACGCTGACATCAGTGGTGAGCGGCGCAGGAATCGCATTTGCCTCCTGTGAGGCATCCACCCTCGGAACTTCTACGTAAGTCCAACTCTCAAGATATGAGTCATGGTCGAGGTTGTTGTAGACGATGCGATGGGTGTCATCGACCAGCCACAAGCCGCGCTCAGCGTTGAGCAAATGCAGGCGTTGATCAATGGGGCTGAAGTAGAGATAGGGTTGTGCTTGCAAATGGAGCGTATACTCTCCGCGCGTGCCTTTCCGTAAGGACGTTGGCAGGACACTTGGCGGTTCGACATCGGACCAACCGCGAACATAGTTGATATACTCCGTCTGCTTGAGGTCGTCCCCTTCATAGATGCCTTCGCTCGAAAAATAGCCGTTGTTTTCCGCCGCTGTAAAGTAGGCCGTATTCCAGGGCTTTTCAGTTGCCCAGTAGGGCATATCGTCATAGTTGATCGTATCAACGGATACGTTGAGTACGGGTATATCAAGTCGTTGGTCTACCGCATAATTACCGATCAGTGAAAGACTGTAGTCCCAGGTGAGATCGGGCGTATCATCGTATTGCATCCAGCTATAGCGCACCTGTATCCAGGGTAGGCGGGATGGATCGTTGCCGTAAATACTCTCCGCGGGTCGATACTGATAACGGACTACGAGTTCGGCTTGCCCATCGTTATCTCCTGCTAAGTCGAAGAACCCGTATGGATTTTCGAAGTTGGCAGTAGTTTGTCCCGGCTCACGTCCGAATGGATAAATGGACTGAATGTAATAGGTGTGATCGCCAGCATGGGATGGGACAAATTGAAGTACCCCAAGAACTTTCCCGGTTGACCAATCAATCCGAATGGGCGCGTGCATCGGGGCGAAAGCGTTTTGTACCCAATCCTCGTTACCTGAACCAAGATACGGCCAGAGCCAACCATCCGATATGGGCTTGACTGGCTGCATCGCATGAATCAGCCAGGTGCGAATATAACCATAGGAGCTATACACTTCGGGTACAAGCACCTGAGTGAGTTGATAATCTGGACGGTGGTCGTTATCTTCGTCAATTACCTTTGTCTCGAAATCTATGACATCGTCATACTCGAACTTAGGCGTCGCACCGTGAACTGCCTGAATCGGGCCATTCACCAGAACATCCAGGTTAAAGCTGGGTTTTCCGTCTACGATCCACGCATCTTTGCTGGTCATTCTGACGGTCCAGTTTCCAATCAGAACCGGTACATCATCCGTAAAATTGCCGGTTAAACCATTACCTGTGTGGTTGTCATAAATATCGACAGTAAAGAGATCCTCTTTTTTGTAGAAATCCAACGCCAATTCATAAGTGCCATCGGAGTTGATGTCGAACAAATAAAGATCACTATCAAAATCGAGATTATTTTCCCAGTTGCCATCTGCATTCATATCACCGTCGCGGTCATAAACTGTGACCGTTACACCGGCGGGAAAAAACGCGCATCCGGCAAGCTGCATAACACGCGGTTGTGTATCGTCCGCATACGGCAGATAGGTCGCTGTACATCCTGAAGAGTCAAGCGCCTGGATAGATGAGACAGACGCAGCAAAGAGGTAAACAAATGCAATCAGGAAGAAGCATTTACGATAAGACTGGCTCATATTCAGCACCTTCTTATATGTGCTTATAGCTAAGGATACCCCCCAAGGGGTATCCCACATGAACGATACACTAAGCTCTGTTTGTGATCGGTTCATACACCGTATGCAGCATTTGCTCGGAGGTCTTTTCGATAGCAAGTACGTCTTGCGCGTATTTTGCAGCATTCTGTGACATTTGCAGCATTTTATCGGGATGATCCAGCGCCTGGCGCATCGAGTTGGCCAACTCGTTGACATCGCCTCTGGAAAACAAATAGCCTGTCTCGCCGTCATGGATTAGATCAGGGATACCGCCTACGCGACTTCCTATAACTGGCGTACCAGAAGCGAATGCTTCCATCACTACACGACCGAGCGGTTCGGTATAAGAGGGAACAAACGTACAATATGCTGCTGCATAGTACACCGGTAAATCAGATTTGACGACCCAGCCGTGCAAAGTAACTTGCTGCCTTACCTGAGGATACTCATTTAACAACGCCTCTAGCACCGCTTGCTGATCACCGTCACCAATGATGTGCAAATGGGCATCAGGATAGTCCTGATAGACTTCGATAAATGCTTTTAGCAGCAGCCCGACGCCCTTTTCACGGGAGAGGCGTCCGACAAATAGAAAATGGCGTTGATCCATTTGCCAACCAATTTTTGCCACTGCCTGCGGGTCTGGATGAAACTGTTCGACATTCACGCCGTAGGGTAGAACCGTTAATTTCTCTTCCACAGCGCCAATCGAATTCCACCATTTCTTCTCATTTTCGCTAATGGCAATAATCGCCGATGCTGAGCGCGCTGACGATTTTGCCATGTACTTATAAGCAATCGTCGTCACGAAGTCATACGGATTTGTACCGCTCTCAATTCGCTCGTATATATTGCCCGGAACCGTCAATACGATAGGGATTGAACCCAGGGTAGCTAGTACCGTCGATGATAGATATTCAAACGTATGGATGAGATCAGCATCAGCCAGATGTTTCTTAATATAAAACCAGCCCAAAGCGACAATGTACACTTTACCGAAGACGTTGCGGCGCGCGGCGCGCGGGAAAGGATGCACATGGATGGTGGCTCCCTCGACGGGGGCAGGCAGCACATCTTGATATGAACCCACTACGTGGACATCAATACCCAGATTGACCAGATGCGGCACGTATTCCCAAAGGACGCTGCTAAGTCCGCTTTTGCCGGGTAGATGCGGTCGAAAAGAAAAATCGTATAGGACGATTTTCAAGGAGTTACCTTTCGTGTTTGCCCTTGGGGTGATTTGCATCTGTTGAGGGAAGGGCCGACGTGTTCATCACTGACCCTGCAATCGCTACTCTAACATGATACGAGCCGTCGGATTTCTCAAGCATCGATGGGCTTTTTCTGCCGCCTTAGTAAACGTGTAACGAAATTCATCGACTGAGCAATTTCATCTTTTGTGAGAACGAAGAAGTACAGAAATATGCCAAACGCCAGCGTTGCTATTCCTGCACCGATTACCAGCGTGAAGAGCGGCGACGGGTTGATCAGTGCGATGGTCAGGAAGCGTCCCAATGCCATAGCGCCGATAGCGGCGAGATTGATGCCTAATAGAGAGAGCAAGTTGACTTTGATTTCCAACATCTGGGACTTCAAATCATACCAAAGAAACAGAGTTGCGAGCAATGTCGTGATACTAAACAGCAGCGCGAGATAGACGGGCAAGTTCTCTGTCACATGGGTGACGAGAAACAACGTTCCCCCGGTAATAACAATGAGCTGGAGCAGAAAGATGGACGTTGATTTTCTGATTTTCCGTGTACCAATATAGATGTGATTCAGTATTTGCTGCCAAATGTTCAACAAAATCACGATTGACAGGACTTGCAGTACCGGACTTGCCACTCCATAACTCGCAGGGTAGAGAAATTTCAGGATGACATCCGGGAAAATAACGGTTCCCCCGATTGGAATTGCGTAGAGGATAACGATAAAACGCAGGAAATTCCCAGTCCAATCCCCCGCAGCTTTGGTGTTGGATTTCGACCAGAATTTGACAAATTCGGGAAAAAACTGTGCGGTGATGAGAATGAAGCCAATGGGTGACAGGATGGTAATGAGTGAAAAAGGTGCGCCGAATAAAGCAGCAGTTTCAAACATTTCCATACGACCGAGACTGATCGTAATAATGGAGTAATTCAAACGGTTGACGAGTCCCAGCAAAAACAAGCCCAATAGAGGGATGAAAAAGCCTCGCAAGTAGCTAAAGGAGAACATCTTCAGATTTGGAAGTATCAGCTTGCGAACAAGGACATAGCCGCCAAACAGGAAGGTCAGCAGAAATGTAAGGGCGTTTGCCGCATAGACATGCTGCGGCGTTATAGTCCAAAAAACGATGAGCAGCAAGATTGTAACCATATACATAATCGGTTGCAGAGCGTTCATCAATCTGGTCAGGGAATGCCAGCGCAATCCCTGAATTGCCGCCATGATAAAGTCCATCAGCGAGGCAACAAGGCTGGTAATAGCAGCCCAGATCAGGATGTTGTCATTCCCGAGCATGGCAAGGATCACACAGCCGACAAAAACAATGATTC
>JBBSPQ010000215.1:0-5026 GCA_038258585.1 Pseudomonadales bacterium | reverse complement strand
CAAGCGTGCGGCGTTAGGGCGTGCCTTGGCGCTAGACCCCGACATTCTATTCTTAGATGAGCCGACCGCTGGGTTGGACCCCATCGGCGCGGCAGACTTCGACAAATTACTGATTACACTACGCGACGCGTTTCATCTAACTGTGTTTCTAATTACACATGATCTTGACACGCTCTATACCGTCTGCGACCGAGTGGCTGTCTTGTCGCAGAAGAAGGTGCTCGTGGTAGACACGTTGGACGTCGTAGCTGCCACCGAGGATGATTGGATCAAAGAATATTTTCATGGACCACGCGGCCGCGCCGCTTCGGCAAGCGCTAATCAGCGTTGACACTGACGCAACTATGAGTGACAAGTGGAACAATTACATATGGAAACACGCGCACATTTTATTTTGGTTGGTCTGTTCACACTAGTGGCAGGGGCGTCTGCGCTGTTGTTCGCTTTGTGGATGACAAAATCCGGTGTTGACCGAGAGGTTATTTATTTCGATGTGCTGTTCCGCGAACCCGTGTCCGGACTCTCGGTAGGAAATGCAGTGCAATACAGCGGCATTGGTGTCGGCGAGGTCGAAAGGTTACGGCTCGACCCGGAGGACCCTCGCATCGTGAGGGCGCGGATTAGAGTGTCGGCCGATGTCCCCGTCAAGGTGGATACCAAGGCCCGCCTCACCTTGCTAAATATAACTGGCGCATCGGCAATCGCCCTTAGCGAAGGGCTGCCGGAGAGTCCACGTCTCACCGCCGAAGAAGGCGTGCCTGTAATAGAGGCGACGCCTTCTTCCTTGGCTCAACTCCGAATTACCAGTGAAGAGTTACTGTACAACGCTTCCACGCTGATCGAACGCGCGAATCGCTTATTGTCCGATGAAAATGGGCAGCGTGTCGTCAACATGTTGGAGAATGTGGAGATGTTTACTGAGTCGTTGGCAGGGCAGCAAGACACCCTGCGCGAGGGGCTCGAAGGGCTGGCACAGAGCACTCACACTGCTAATGAGGTTTTAACCCGCGTGAACTCACTTCTAATGACCTACGAGGAGCCAGTCCTCGAGGGCGTGAGCGCTGCAGTCGCGGATCTTCAACAATTTACTCAGCAATTAAACCGCGTGCTGGACGATAATTCGCTGGCGCTGACCACTGGTCTGCAGGGCTTTGCCGAATTGGCTCCCGCCATGCGCGATCTGCGCGAAATATTAAATAATGTCGATACAATAACCCGGCGGATCGCAGATAACCCCGCTGACTTCGTGCTGGGCAATGACAATATCCGAGAATATCAACCATGATCAGAGCACTCGTTTTCTTCGCAACTTTGTTGGCTTCTGCTTGTAGTGTATTGCCCAAACAAGTGGCCGCTGACCTCTACCAACTGCCAGCCCCGACCTTACAAGCATCTACGGCAGGACCACGACTGCGCGCGCTAAGAATCGATAGACCACTCAGCAGCGATGCGCTTAGCGGCAGCCGCTTATTAATCATGACAGGGAACAATCAGTTTCAGGCTTTCTCCAACACTCGTCTCGCAGCACCAGTGCCATTGCTCTGGCGCGACTGGTTACTCGACGCCTTCTGGCGCGATGGCCGAGTGCAGGGTTTGAGTGCAGCGAGTGAGGGGCTGCAGTCGGAATTGGAACTGGGTGGCACGCTGAGAGCGTTTCATGTGGACTATTCAGACACGCCAGCACAGGCGGTGATTCAATATGACGCTACATTGATCAGCACCGAAGGCCGTGACATCGTGGCTAGTAGACGCTTCGAAGCGCGCCAGCCGCTCGCCGCGATAGACGCGCCCGCCGCCATCGTCGCGCTTGGGGTCGCAGCGAATCAGATGGCGGGCGAACTCATCGAGTGGACAATTCAGCAAGGACAGAAATGATTACCTTGTCGCTGAATCGAGCGCAAACGACGTTAATTACTTATCGCCGCCGCTCCTGCTAACGAGGCCACCTCGTCTTCCGATGCACGGGCGCCGCTTGCTGCTACGATGCCAATCAGCACACCGTCACGCATCACGGGCACACCACCCGCAAAAGTTATACCGTCCTGAATCTCGGTAACTTCGCCAGCTTTTAGTTTTTCGCCATAGGCCCCGGTACTCATGCCGCTTGCCGCCACTGTCAGGGCTTTTCGTAGCGCAATGTTATAGGAGCCAGGCGAGGCGCCGTCGGTGCGGTGCAGCATGACAGGCATGCGCTAAAGCACCTGCCAAAAGGCATGGTTATAACAAGTTTATTACTGTTGGCAGCCTGTAGTCCTGCAGAGCAGGAGACTCTGCGGTTGCCGGTTAGTATAAACGAAGTGATGGCCTCATTGATTAACCACTCTGCCGATCCCATCTGGGTGGCTGCATGGCGAAATCCGCAAACGGACTCGGATTGGAGCGAATTGGAACATCTGGCCAAACAACTCGAAATTGGGGGTGCGTTGTTATCGATTCCCGGCACTGGTCCGATGGATGAAGAGTGGACTAAGAATGCAGACTGGCGAAATTTCGCGAATCAACTGAGTCAAGCTGCCGCGCGGGCGGTCAATGCCGCACGCTCTCGTGATGTGCAGCTCATTGCCCAATCGGGAGTCGAAATTGTCGAAGTTTGTGATGCTTGCCATCTTGCCTATAAGACTGATCTTCCTACTATGAATATTTTTGGTGAGCTATCACCACGCCCCTAACACTTCTCAACACGGTTCAAATGACGGTGACCGCCAACGTGTAAGCAGGAGCCTCACTAAGTCGCTAGACTCCCGCTCAATACGCTCCGCTCTCAGCCTGCAGCAGCTTCGGCCACATAGGCAGCAAGCGCGCGACGCTCAGTGTCGCTAAGCTGCGCGCCATACGCAGGCATGGCTCCGACACCTTGGGATACAGCGGCGTACACTTGTTCTGCAGTAGGCTTCAAGTTGTTGAGATTCGGACCCACTGCTCCCGCGCTGCCGGCGTCCCCTAAAGTATGGCAAACGCCACAGCCAGGTTGCGCTAGGCTTAGAAATATATTTCGACCCTCAGCGGCAAGCGGAGATAGATCAACAGCTTTCCGCACCTCTGCAGCAACTGGCGCAGCCGCTGTCGCAACCCCCGCCTTCGACGCAACAGTGCGGTTAGCCACGACCTCAATCGCCAATGCCGGGTCGTTCCAGCCATTGTGAGCATAGCCGCGCTCGTTGAGAATCGCATCACGAGGCTGAGTGTCTCCTGCCTTGTCCGTGGCGCGCGACACAAAGCGGTGTTTGCCCAGCGTCAGTTCCAATGGCATGACAAAACTGCGCCACGCATTTGGCCCTAGGTCAGGTTCAAGCAATTGCGCGTCGCGCCACGTGTTGCCGTCGTCAGCCGAAACCTCCACCCTTTCGATACCGCGCTCTCCCGAGAACGCAACGCCATGCAAAGTCGCCGATCCTGGAATGATGGGGTTTCCATCGGTGCCCGGGCCATTAATCCAGGACTTTACCGGCATGCGATACATGGAGGGGTGCTGCGGATTCCCAGACTGCCCGATATCGCGGAAACGGTAACTCGACGACTGAATCGAAGCCCCTGTTTCTTCCTCCGTCAGGGCTACCCGCTTCAGCCACTTCACGTTATTGACACCAAAGTAGCCCGGCACGATCAGGCGCAGCGGACCACCATGTACCAGAGGCAACGCCGCACCGTTCATTTCCCACACCAAGAGACTGTCCTTCATAGCCTTGTCTACCGGGACTGATCGCTCGACTACCACCTGGGAAGGATCCACACCCTCAGGCAATATCTCGGCGCCGGTGACTGTCAGAAACAATTTGCCATCGCTCGGACCGCCAAAGTGTTCGATCACATCGCTAACCCGAACCCCAGTCCACAATGCACAGCCCGCCGCACCTACTTCCCACTGGGAGCCAGAGGGCTTATGAGGAAAATAGGCCCGACCGTTGCCAGAGCACTGCAGCACAGATGCCTCCACCTGCACAGGCAGGCTTTTCAATTCTGCGAGAGTCATCGAACCGGCACGCGCAGCGCCGACTACTTGAAAACTCCACTCATTTGGATTCACAACGATCGACTCATCGGGCGTCGGAAGATTGTTACGCACAAAGAACGCCGACTGTGGCGTAATCGGCGCAAAGCCATAGGCCGCGCGCCTAGTTTCCAGAGCCCAAGGCAAATCATTGTAAACGATGAAATTTTCCGCCAATTTTCCTGTCGGGAGAGCCCGTTCCATAGCCTGCGCGCTGGCAAATCTAGCTATGGGGCTCAGTGCAGCAGTAGCCCCTCCAAGGGCGAGAGCTTTCACTAAACTGCGGCGACTAAATGTGATCATGACAATCTCCGATATCCTTAAAATTCGGAAAACTATAATTAGAAGGAAGAACGGTAGCCACTATTTTCAAGGATTTATGAGCGTAACCGGCTCTTTCGCAAATTTTTGCACGCGGCGGTTAATCACATCCGCTATATAAGCATTGCCTAAAGCATCCACGGTCAACGAGTGAGCCTCGCCAAACTGACCGTTACCAGTGCCTGGACTACCGATAGCACCTAGGACGATGCCGTCCATATCAACCTTTGCAAACTCGCCATCAAAGCCGGTGGTGATATACATGAAGCCGTCTTCGTGCAGAAACATCGCACAGACCATCGCATCGAAACGCCACTCACGTAATAGATTGCCTTCGGTGTCAAAGCGCTGAATGCGCATGTTCTCCCGATCTGCTACGTACAGCACATCGTCTGCATCAATCTCGATGGCGTGTGCAGCCACAAATTCACCCGGCCCGTAACCGCGACTACCCCACTGCTTAATGAATTCCCCATCCGGGCTGAACTTCAGCACTCTGGGCGTATCACCGCCGTGACCTTGGGCGACATAGATATTGCCTTGGGAATCAAGTGCCACGTCGTTGGGTTCACTTAACAGGTGCGCGCCATCAGCTTCGCTCCACTCCCCGGCTTCTCCCTTGGTGCCGAGGGTCAGCAGCACGTTGGCGTCCCGATCCAGTTTCATCACCAGATGATCGGACACATATGTAACCCACATGTTGCCGTCCTTTTCGAT
>JBBSPQ010000214.1:0-5027 GCA_038258585.1 Pseudomonadales bacterium | reverse complement strand
ATGAACGAAATTGAGCACTTCGGGATCGTCAGCGTTCATCGTCCACCTCGCGCAATGTTCCATAATCCCACGCGACGGTCTTGCGTGGAAGCAGCTCGAACCAGGTGTATCCAGAAGGTGCGTCCGGCGGAGTTTCAGTGGGCTGCACTTGACCTCGAATATAGAGGGCGCGGAGGTCGAAGAAATAGATGCCCTCATCCACGAGAAGCACGACCTCCTGACTGCGGTCGGGTTGGCGATCAGCAGGGTTGGCGAGACCAACGAGGTAACGATCATCACGCCAGATCAACGCGACTGGCTGTGCCTGCGGTCCGTCGACGTGGGCAAAGGCGATACAGGCACGCGGAACCTGTTCGAGTAGATCGCGCGCCGAATCGAGATCGATATTCCTGGTAACCTGCTTCATAAATACCTCATCGCTTGAAACAGCAAGTGCTATTGCCTGGCGATCATCAACATTTCGAAGCAGTACCACCGCCATCCCCAGGTTAATCAAAGTGATATGAAAAATGCTCTTCACTTCGGGTTAGCGTGCCCGGAGCGCATTCAAGATGACGATGACATCAACTGCTTCTTGGAGTAGTGCGCCAACCACCGGCGAGATCAAGCCGACACTGGCGAGCACCATAAAGCCAAAACTCAGCCCTAAGCCAACGTAAATGCTCTGTTTGGCGATTCGCAGCATCCGCTGACCGGTTTCCACTGCATAGGCAACCTGAGTGACATCATCGACCAGCAGAACAATATCTGCTGCTTCTGCCGAGATGCCCGTCCCATGGGCACCCATGGCAATACCAATCGTGGCAGTGGCGAGAGCAGGTGCGTCGTTGATGCCATCGCCCACCATTGCTACGACCTTATACTTCTGCATCAGCTCTTTGACCAAGCGCACTTTATCTTCCGGCAGCAGGTTGGCTTCGATTTGATCAATCCCCGCCTGTTTCCCTATCGCTTGCGCGTGTTCCTGATTGTCCCCCGTGAGCATGACCGTTCGCTGTATGCCCAACGTCCGCAAACGCTCCATCAGCTCCGAGACGCCGGGACGGAGCTGATCTTTAAAGGTGATTAACCCGGCAAGTTGGTTATCAATGGCGATGTACGTTGCCAGCTCTGACCTTAAAGTTGTCGTGGGGATGGCATTGCCCGTTTTATCATTCAGGTAGCGGGGTGATCCCAATACGATATGTTGTCCATCCAAGTCGCCTTCGACTCCGAACCCCGGACTTTCCTGAAAATTGGTCGGAAGTGAAAGCGCCTGCTGCTGTTGGGCCGCCGAAGTTAAGGTCTGTCCAAGTAGATGTGAGGAAAGCTGCTCCACACTGCCAGCAATTTGCAGAAGGTTGCTCTGGGAGACCCCATCCAACGCGATCACCTGATCAATCGTGGGGGTACCGAAGGTGAGTGTTCCGGTCTTGTCGAAGACCATGACTTCCGCATGGCCGACTTGCTCGATAGCAGTCCCACTTTTGACAACGATACTGGCGGATGCGGCGCGGTTGATGCCGCCCAACACTGCCACCGGAACTGCCAATATCAAGGGGCAGGGCGTCGCCACGACGAGTACGGCCAGAATGGTGGTCGGTGTGCCAGTGATTAGCCAGCCTACGCCGCACATAATCAAGGTGATAGGCGTGAACCACACCGCATAGCGATCTGCCAAACGTTGCAGAGGTGGCTTCTCTTGCTGGGCGTTCTCAACAAGTTGAACAATCTGAGCATACGTGCTTTCCGCCGCAATCTTACGTGCCTGCATCTCAAATACATCGCTGCCATTGACACTACCACTTAACAAGCCATCGCCCGTCTTTTTGCTGCGCGTCAGCGGCTCACCGGTAAGCGCTGATTCGTCGATCTCTGCCTGCGGCGAGAGCAATACGCCGTCAACCGGGATCAGATCGCCGGGACGCACCACCAAGACGTCGTCAACGCGAACCAAGTTCGCCTCGATTTCTGTAACCTGGTCGTTCTCTTTCCGATGCGCCATACGCGGCGCGCGCGCCAATAATTGTTCCAGCGTGGAAGAGGCGCGGCGCAGACTATAGTTTTCCAGGGCTTCACCGCCTGACTGCATAATCACAATAATTACGCCAGCGAAGTATTCGTGCATGATGACTGCCGTGATGATGGCGAGCATCGCGACGACATCAGCAGCGAAATTGCCTTTCAGCATCTTCTGGATCGTTTTCAGGACGGTCGGCGCGCCGCCTACCACCAATACGAGCAACCAGAGGATATCCGCGATGTCGGGTCTCACCACGACAAACCGAACAACGGCTCCAAATAGAAGACCAATCACTCCAATAAAAGGAACCGGGTTTTCCCGCATGAACTTGATGAATTTATTTTGCAAATTCTTTCCTTTTACCGACGTAGGTAAGTCGATTTTTGCAAAACCTTGGTCGGCTTCCACACCTGGAATCGCCTGATGAAAGAGCGCTCATTTGAGTAAAGACCATCGCCATTTTCGACCAGTTGCTTAAAGCACGGGGCTAAAGCACGGGGCAACCCACGCGGCGGGCGCGCCATCCACAATGTCGTGATCAACGCTGATGGTCATGCAGAGATATTCACGAAGGACAAGCGACCCGTTGGCAGGAATTAGAAAACGTAAATCCCTTTGTAATTGTGCATCACTGTGGTTCCAAGAGAACTACAGGCACATTGATGTGAAGGGCTATCGATCCTGGTGCAATGCGCTCGATTCCGGTTCGGTTCGGATACATTTTTCGCAGGGTATCCAACACAATCTGCGAGTCGTCTGTGACTTGTGCTTCGCCTGTTAGTCGTTTGCCTTGGATAAGCAAGTCTACGTCATCACCTCCGCGCAGGTTCTTCCACCACGCATATTTCATTGAAGTGATTGCATAGACTTCATCGTTATTCCTGCCATAGTCAACGGGGGTTGTATACACTTTTCCGCTTTTACGGCCCTTCACATAAATGAGCATAGTGCGCTTACTCACAAAGAAATGGAGTGGCGAACGCAGCAGCCAGATCATGAAAGGATTCAGAAGCTTTCTCCACATCGGGAACACCTCCAATTTCGCCTAGTGATGCTACGGATTGGCACGATACTACGCGACGGTTGGCTCGATGACTGCTTTGATCGGCGTTGCAATGCTGCCGATAGCCCGCACGAATTTGCTATGATCCAGAATGAGCCACCTCGTGATCGTATTTGTGATCACGTACTTCTTGTAGGCAGAGTATATCAAGCAGCTGTTTTATCGCTGGAACGCACATCGCTTTCCCCGTGCTTGACTGTGCCATCTTGAGGAGTTGTCGAACTCAGGCTGGACGAATCGACTGAAATTGTGCAACCTCGGCTTTGGCTGCGTTCAAGTGGATGCCATCTTCGCTCACCGATTTGACATGCTCAATGTCGATAACGACTTCTTTCGCGCCCCACAGATGCCCTTCACGCAAGACAATCTGAGTAACATGGTCGTTTGAACGATCCACGATCACATCATCAATGCGTCCGATACGTCCATTGGTGGCGAAAACCGCCATTCCACGCTTGATTTCCAGTTCGCCAAACGGGATTTCGACACGTTTAACGGCAAAGGTTTCAATACCATAGCGCGGCAGCGAATTGCGAAAGCTGCCCGACAGCGAATAGTTGTAACTTGGCAGCGACTCGTAGTGCTCCACAGCCGAACGGACGTATTCAGTCTCAACCAGCGGTGGCTGTTCCTTGAGGCCGATCAAGGTACAGTTCAGCAGTACGGCTTCCGCCTGGGAATCCTGAATCAGCACAGCAGGGACGATCCGTTCTACGCCCTCGGTTTTGACGATCAAGTGCGTAAATTCGTTGGTTTCGGGATGGACGATGATCCCGGTTACGTGACCAACGTGTACACCCTCCAGGCATTCGACCTGTGCATTGAGTTTGATGTCCATGATTTTGCCTCCTCCTTAGTTCATGCCTTCGCTACATTCACTTTTTAACCGACTTATGTACCCATTACCCGGAGAGTAAGTTTGCTTGACACCCTCGGAGACTCTGAAGCCACAAGATTTCCATATCGATCTCTTCCCACGAGAGATGCTTAAACGTTCACGATTTCTCGGTTCTGCACCGACTCAAACACAGGCTCCAGAGCTAAGTCCTTCGCAAGCGAGTTTGTCCATGCGGCAATCGCCTGCCAATCCCGATAATCGTGGCGGATGTTTCCGGGAGTCAGCTTGCCATCATAGTTCGCGACTAGGAACCATTCTTCATCGCGGGTGATGGCGCTGGTATCCAGTTTGCCTGTAAACACTGCGACCGCACGCACATGGAAGGCCTCAAGTGCCTTGTAGTCGAAGTAATACTTGAGGGCGTGCTGCCGTCCATCTTCTTCGAGGGCGCGAATGCAGGAGACCCAGAAGTACATCGGGTTTTTCGTAAGCTGATCTTTAAAACGTTCGAGGAACGTGCACATTTCCTGAAGCCACAGACTGCCGTGGATCGCCGTGCCGAGAATATAGGCGTCGTAGCCTTCGACGTTCTGAATATCGGCAACATTAGCGACCGTAATCTGGGCATTGTAAGTCGAGAGCACGCGCCCAACGAATTCAGCCACTTCCTTTGTCGAACCCTGTGCGCTGGCGTAACTCACTAGAATTTTCATGATCTGCCTCTGCTTCTCACTTCGTCTCGTCTTTGACAACCCTACTTTCACGGACAACACCCATCCGTCCGACGAACCCCAAAATCGGAGTTTTGGATCGTGGAGTTCTTTTCCCTGTCTGAGGTTCAACTTGCATGACTCTCCCTAACCAATACTTTGACTAGGGAGAATGAAGGTCCGCTTTATCTCAAGACAGAGGTCAGCTAGTAGGCAATGGTGAGATCATTTTCAACGGAGGTGACACCCGGCGCTGACCAGGCGGCATGACCCGCGTCATCATGCTCTTGCCACGAATGAACTTTTCCACGCAGCGTGACCTTGCCGTTGTTTGCGTCGACCGTAATACCGGCGGCATCTTTCATCACACTGCGCTTGAGCGCGGATTCGATTTTGCTGCGCACGTCCAGCTTT
>JBBSPQ010000213.1:0-5029 GCA_038258585.1 Pseudomonadales bacterium | reverse complement strand
TCCGCAGCAGACACCGATGGCGATGGTTTTCTGAGCAAAGCGGAGTTCTTCATGGATTTGGAGCAGCGGGCCTTCAATCTGTTTACGCGCATTGATGCCGACGGTGACGGACAACTATCAACGGGTGAGCTGTCTTCCCAGAAGGAAGATCGCATGATTCAGGGCAGCATTGTCCGCGAATGTCTGAAGGAGCAACACAATCCCACCGCGTAACTTCATTGGCTAGCCGTCCCGCCAATTCCTCGCTAGCCCCCCGCCAACTTCCCCATTTAGGCCGGACCCAGTCCGGCCCCTTTTTATGCTCGATTGCCTGAATTAGCGTGGCGGGTTGACTCGCGGCGGTTGTGGCCGTTGTATCCCTTGCGTAGGGACCTGAGGAAGAGCTTCTGGCAGGCCTGCACGCGGAGGAATCACACGAGGGATTCCGCGAGGAAGTTCTTGCACACCCGGTCTCTGAGTGGGCAGGGCCGGACTGTCCAGACCTTCCCGACGCCGCTGTTCGCGCTGCATTCGTACACTCTCAAAACGATTCCGTAACTCATCGCGCTGTTCAGTTGGCAGACTTCTGAACTCACGTTGAATTTCACGCAAACGTTGCTGTTGCGCCCGCGGAACATCGTTGAACTGACGAAAACGCTGATCGATTAATTCACGCTGATCCAGAGGCATTCGCTCAACTAGCCGTTGCTGCTGTCTCGCCTCGCGCCGCTCCTCAGGTCGCATCTGCTGCCATCTGACAGCACCCCGTCGTAACCGCTCCTGGCGCTCAGGCGTAAAGTCATCCCACTGCTCTTTAACCTGAATCAGCAATGACTGCTCTTCGTTCGTGAGCTTGCGCCACGGAATACTTTCCTGCGTCAGCGCCAGGCTGGAATACATCAATGCGACCACGACTATCACCGTCCTCGCTCTACGCTGCACCCTAGTCAAACCTCTATGCCATCTGGTCATTTTCATCTTGTAATCACAGCTCACTTTCTGCCTCAGCCAGTTGTTGGGCTACCGTTTCAATCAACTCTACAAAGTTTTCGTCAGCAAGGTCAGACGGCGATATCCATTCACCTTCATCCGTTTCCCATTGACCGAGAAATTCCAGCAACTCCAAACTTGGTGCACTCTCCGTAGCACTCTCCGCAATACTCTCAGTAGCCCTCCCCACCGAACCCGGTTCAACCACCAGTTCGTCATTTTGCGCCACAGCCTCAGCCACAACCTGCTTGGAATCCGCAGCGATAGCGCGCTCTCCGGAGTTTCCGATACACAAACATACAATTAACAGCCTGAGGCATTTAGTATTGCAGACCATTCTCAGCCAGCCATTGATAGAACTCCAGATTCTCATACAGTTCTATATCTTCCTCAGAGGCCAGCAGAACGGAATCCTCTATCACCACCAATGGCAAGGGATCCAAACCCTCTCGCATGTTATCTCGCAAATTAAACACCGCCAACGCTGTCACCAGAACACAAACGGAGGCGAAAGCACTAACTGGCATCCCGTAGCCGATGAACAGGCGTCCCAACGGGCCTTGCGATGCCTCTCTGCTCTTGCCTCGACGCAGCTGCGCTTGTGCTCTCTGCAGTGCTTCAGCGCGAATAGCATCCAATCTGAATGTCACATCCGGAGGTAACTCCCCCCTGCTCATCGTCAATTCACGCGCCATATCGACAGGTTGTCTGGTTGTAGCAGCCATACGAGCCTGGTTGAGTTGCGCCATTTCGCGAAGGCTCAATTCGCTCAAACTGTTGTTTAGTACAGAAACGACTTGACGCAAGAAACGCTCATCTGCGTCTTCAATCTCTACTGTGCTGTGAATGTGCTTCTTCATCACCAGTGCTCGCCCAGCCGGGCTCTCAGTGTGTGTATAGCCCTTGAATAGTGGGTCTTGACGCTGCCTTCGGCACAAGACATCGCCAGAGCAGTCTCTCTTACGTCAAGGCCTTCCCAGACCCGCAGCAGAAACACCTGCTGCTGTCGCCTAGGCAAGGCCTGCAGCGCTGTCTGCAACTTCTCCATGCTCGCGCCCATTTGCACCTGCTGTTCCGGGCTACGCTGCGCTTCATCCACAACCCCTGACATTGGGTCCTCACCGTCGTCTTCTCCCAGCCCCAGCCAACTACGGAAGCGGCTTCGGACAGAACTGCGCCTGTGCCAATCGTTGATACGGTTTTGCAGGATACTGTAGAACAACGGCCCCCACTCCTCTTCATTGCGGGTAGCGTACTTTTCCACCAGTTTAAACATAGCATCCTGCACCAGATCCAGCGCGTCATCCGAACTGTTGGTGGCTATCTGAGCAATCCTGTAAGCCCTGCCCTGCACTTCTGCCAAGAACTTATCAAGGCTGTTTAATCTGTCCAGTTTGTTTTCCTCAGGCTTCAACCCACTCGGTAGAGTCAGACTCTCCTGTATACCTTAACGCAGCAATACCCATTCCGTTGACATCAACACACAGGCTGTCGTCACTTTTCGCCAATACTACGCTTTTCAAGCGCTATGAAATTCATGTTGCGTTAATTATTGTTTTACGATAATTTGTTTCCACAAAGCAATAATATTATTTCCATTACAGGACCCAACATCATGCAACCGGCACTTACGTTAGAACTGAAACAGGCGCAGCAGATCGCGAGCACGGCACAGGTATTCGCGATTTTCGCGCTAGTTGTTATCGTGATTACTATCATTGCGAAAGGCGGCTTAACTATAGGTACATCACTGTTTGCTGACGAACTTGGCTGGCGCGAGCGCGTCAATCCTATCGGCATAGCGCTGATTTCATTGTTACCTGCCATTCTGTTGTATGAATCGGTTAATCATCTGCGAAAGGCACTCGTGTACTACTCTGCTGGAGAGTTTTTCACTCCAGCCGCGTCGTCCTGCGTGGCAAAAGCCGGCTTCTATGCCACCAAGGCGATGATCGCCATGATCCTGATCGTTCCTAACCTGACGCTATGGGTAACAAAAGGCGCCGGTTTCGATATTCGTATAGAACCCGCTTATCTGGGAATGTTGACTTTCGCCCTGTTCGTTTCGGTGGTAGGTCGCATCCTCAGCGCGGCCACTCAGCTCAAGGCTGAGAATGATGCTTTCGTATGAAAGAGATCATCATTCGCTTAGATGTAATGCTCGCCCGACGTAAGATGCGCGCTAAAGAATTGGCTGAGCAAATTGGTATTACGGAAGCCAATCTTTCTCTGCTGCGCACTGGCAAGGTCAAGGGTGTTCGCTTCGATACGCTGGCCAGGCTCTGCGAGGTGCTGGAATGCACCCCTGGTGACCTGATCGATATTGAAGATTCCCCTTGACCCTGACGTTGCGTGATACCTCACACTCACCCACGTGTTGAATAACAAGCTCAACGCGTTGGTGCAGCATCGTGCAGCCCTGTCTTCTAGAAAACAGCTGCTTGCCATGATGATCACCACCGTCGACAAAACCATTGCTAAAATAAAGGGTGAAATCATGTTATCTGATAACGAGTTATACGATAGCTTTCCTGCCGACGCGAAAAAGTACCGCAAGGAGGCTTTGGAAAAATATGGCGAGAAGACGGTACGCCGATCCGAAGACACACTTCGCAAATTGAGCAAGGAAATGCAGGATCTGATTGCCCGTCATTATGAACTGATACGAATATTCTGGGGCACCAGTGGCAACGAAGATTCTCAAACGAGTGCTTATGCGGGGCTCCGCCAGCTATATGTAGATGATAAGGGTTTCATGAGCAAGGACGATAAACCGCGCCCGCACGTCGCCGTTATTTTGCGTGACGCCATGAAACCTTTCAGCGAAAACCCCCGGTAGATACTCTGTTGTCAGTCAAACCTGTTTCATATAAGTGTCACTGAACAGGCGGCTGGCACCAGAGTATCTACACGCAACGGAGTTGGAGAAAGTCTTATGAGCGATACAACAATGTTGTACCGCTAGACTTCGGTTTTCCACCCTGGCCCTGACGCGGTTGATGCGGACGACCATTGTAGGCGCGACGCGGCTGATCAGGATATGGACGATTCTCATTGTCCATAGTGTTGCCATTGACGTTGCGAGGACGTTGTTCTGCATTCACTCCTGTTCTAGATCGTGCGGGTGCGGCACGCGGATCATCAGCCCGCGGAGCTGCACTGCGTGGCGCACTTTGACGCTGACCTTGACCTTGGCGCTGACCGCCGTTGCGTCCCTGCTCAGGACGACCCCCGCTGCCACTATTACGGGCACGGTTCTGACCAGCGCGCTGGGGTGATGGTTGCGGCTTGGAAAAATCTTCCGTTGATTTGAAACCGTCCACCTCGATGCGGTCAATCGGCTTCTTGAGCAAACGTTCAATGTCCTTCAGCATCTTGCCGTCTTCGGCACAGACCAACGATATTGCGTGACCATTGGCACCGGCGCGGCCAGTGCGACCAATCCTGTGTACATAATCTTCCGGCACTTGTGGCAGATCGTAATTAACCACCTGTGGCAACTGGTCGATATCAATGCCGCGCGCAGCGATATCAGTCGCCACCAGAATCTGAAGTTTCCCTTCTTTGAATCGCTCTAACACTTTCGTTCTGTGGGCCTGACTCTTGTTACCGTGAATGGCCGCGGCGTGAATACCGTCGTCTTCAAGTTGCTTCACCAGCTTGTTGGCACCGTGTTTGGTACGGCTGAACACCAGGGCTTGATACCAGTCCTGAGTGGTGATGAGGTGCTTGAGCAGTTCGGTTTTGCGACCCTTGTCCACGATATAAAGATTCTGTTCGACCAGCTCAGTCGCCGTGTTCATTGGCGTCACGCTCACCTCTACCGGATTGTTCAACAGGCTCTTGGCAAGCTGTTGAATCTCGGGAGAAAAAGTTGCGGAGAACATAAGGTTCTGACGCTGCTTCGGCAGGCGAGAAAGTATTTTCTTGATGTCATTGATGAAGCCCATGTCCAGCATGCGATCGGCTTCATCCAGAATTAGGGTGTTGATTTCGTCAAACTTGATTGCGTTCTGCTGAAACAGATCCAGCAATCGACCCGGTGTCGCCACTAGTATTT
>JBBSPQ010000212.1:0-5043 GCA_038258585.1 Pseudomonadales bacterium | reverse complement strand
CGTAGCGCAGTGAGGCTTCATCGAGGTAGCCGAAAGCCGCTTGCACGCTGTGTAGCGTCTCGATCAGCGCGTCGGGCGAAAACCCGTGACGGCGCATCGTCGTCTGGACAATCCGCCAGCGTTTGTCTTCTGAAGGTGGTGCAATACTGACCGAAGTTGCTTGCATAGTCGGCATCCCTTGATCTTCGAAATTCCAGCCCCGTCCGCTTAAGCCGGGATCGACGCCTCGGCGATTCCCTTCGCCCAGTTCCGAATCATGTCCCAGTCGCGCGAATCGCCTGTATTTGTACCGACGAACTTGACAGCCGCTTTTTCGAAGAGATTCAGCCAGTCACGCTCAAGCTTGCCGTGAAACAGCACAATGTCATGTGGCTTGATCTGGTCAACGACCGGCTGAAGCGCTTCAGGGAACACCCAGCCCTTCATCAAAGCTTTCGGGTCGCCGTTGCCAATCGGTCCGCTGGAAAAGAGCCAGACAGAGCGCTGCGCCAATTCCTGTTGGTGCTTCTTGAGAAAATCCGCCGCTTCATCGCGCCACTGTCCCATATAGACGGCGCTGCCCAGTACTACAATCTCATACCGGGTAAGATCGTGGACGTTCTCGACCTGTTCGATGTCTACTTGAAGTCCTGTCTTTTGGAGTACTTCGCCGATTTCAACGGCGATTTCCGCCGTCGAGCGATGCTTGGTAGCATAAGCCACAAGAACGCGAGTCATAGGAACCTCCTGGACTAAACTTCATTTTTCGAAGCGCCGCGCTGCCGTTCAATTGCGGATCACTTAGGCTGTGGCGCGAAATATTTGACAGCGGTCTGCTGCGACCGCACCACCATCAACAGCCCGAAGACTGTTCCCAGCACACTCAGCATCATGGTTGCATCGGGGTTGTGAGAAATTGCGCCGAGCGTCGGGAGCAAGAAAAACCCAAAAGCTGCGACCACGAGGAAAAAGCTATGTCCAAAAATATAGAGCCAGCCCAAAACCGAAATGTGCAGTCTGATGTCGAGCTTATCAAACCAGTTCATCGGCTGCTTCCTCTCAATTGAAAGTAACAGTCACTCGATCTAAGTACTCTCTCCTTTACGATAGGCTGGAAAGCTGTTTCCGGTCAGTGACGATTGTCACAAGCAGATCGTGACATCTTTCACTGCCTCAATGGATTCCGAAATCCCAGAATGATGTATAAAGAGTGGAACGAACTGCGCTGAGATTTATTTGGCGCGCTGGGAGACGACCAGACGGTCATACGCACGCTTCGTCTGCGCCCTATGTCCACCTGGGCATGGAAAACGTACAGCTGCCGGTTACTTCAACATTCCCGGCTAAGCGTTACAACTTAATGAAGGGGGCAACCCACGGGCTTTCTCACACGCTGACACAGTTGGGTTATTTCCGTCCCCACAAACACCATCCCCATTACAACAATCTCTATTTTGTCGGGCGAGTACTCATCCCGGGGCCGTCGTGCCAACTGCCTTGATTTCCGCTGATCAAGTCGCGGATCGAATCATCAATGATCACTTTTTGAACGCACATCGCGGCGGTGAAATATTCGCACTGAAGAGGTAGCAAATAAATTGAATGATGGAAATCTTTGCCGCCTTCCCTCTCAGCCCGAAAAACGTTCATTCAGATACTCTCGCACGAGAGGATGTCCGAATTTGCCGATTGACTTGACAACCCGGCACGCTTCCGCGTCAGAAGGCTTTGACAATGACTCTAAACGCACGGTCACGCAGCGCGGAGTCCCCAATTCCGGACAAGGGACAGTGTATTGCTGTTCAATGATGTGGTCGCTCTCTTCGTAGCGCATCGTGGGCAAGCTATAGGTACTCTTATATGTTCCTGATTGGAAATACCTTGCCCGCGCGTTGGTCAGTAGATTGCAGCGCAACCTGCCGAGTGCAGCACCGAACTGTGCGGACCAAACTTCGATTGCCTGTGGATCACTCATTTCGGCGCACAGCGTCTTCATCAACCTTGAACGAAACAGGGGATTGAACCGATATAATCGGCAGTTGCTGGTGAGCATATATCGACCAATTTGCAGCAGATGTTCAACAATTTCCTCAGGCGACCCATACTGGCCGACGTAGTAACCTTCAAATCCTGTGCCATCAACGAAAAATGGATTGCGTACCTTCCGCACTGTTTCCCATGCCAGGTATGACGGTTCGTACTGACGACTGTTCTGGACGAACCTATACATGTCTCCATTGCGACATGCAAGCCAACCGTGGATTAGCGTGCTGTAAGGAACTTCTGTTTCAACCCGCAGCACCGGTCTTGTATACGAGAACATCACACTACCTGACTTTCGTTTCTACCTCAGTTTCTGGATTAAGGGGAATGTCTCATTCATCTCTGGAACAGGCTCAACGTTCGATTGGACGCGATTTGCTCAGAATTTCTACTGATACCAGAACGGATGGTTTACCCCACCTCTATTGTTGATGAACACATCGCGCAAAAACAGTGAACTTCGTCACTTGCTTATAGACCGAACGACACCGATCCAGCCAGCGATGCAGTGATGTTAAATGTCACATCAAAACTGTGACCCATTGAAGCGCGCATCATGAGACCATTGCCTTAGGTGAGGTTTACTGAGGTTATTATTCGGTTACCCGGAAAGCCTCGCGAACGAAAAGTTCCCAAACCTCATCCCGGTGTTGCTGCGTTTTGCAACCTTTCGCAAGTTGCTCGTGCGTGCAATGGAACGCTTTTATCCGCCTCCGCTTGCCATTTCTGTGTTCGTTTCACCTCAATCCGTGATTCACTGAGATTGGTCAGTGCCAGGACATGACATCAGCTTTATCTATCGTCGTTCTGCACCACTCAAGCCTGCTTGGACAGTCATGGCTTACGAGGGCGGCGGAACCTATGGGTATCATTACGATCGGGATAGATCAAAGCTGACTCTTCGCGAAAGAGCGCGCATCCAGACATTTACGGACGATTTCAAGTTTCAATCTAATCATGTGCGGGCGCAGATAGGCGAAGCCGCGCCGCCGCTTTTGGCACAGCGAATTGCCGAAGGGCTACTTGAAATATTTCGACTTATCGAGGGACAAATCCAAGTTCTCGTGGACGAAGCACTTTAGGCGATGAGTTTAACTTCATAAACTGAAAATCAGAAATAACGGACACCCCAATAAAGAGATGCGCATCGTTAGCCAATTGCTGGAGAATTGAAAGTTGATTTGATGCATTGTTCTGCAACCAATGAAGTGCTCCTATGTTTCTTCAGCGATTGAGTTGCAAATTGCCTTAGCTCCTTGACTTGAGATGGAGAAAAAATGTTGGCTCAACGCTACAAGTAGTGCAAATGGGCTATCCTTGCGGACATGGACTTTCCAATCATTGACCTTCTGGACACGGATGCAAGTGCCACTTGGATCGAACGATACTTCCACCCGCAGGGCTTGAAGTGTCCGCATTGCCAAGCGCCACCGCAACAAGCCCGCTTCTTTCGCGTGAATCGCGGGAGTGGGCTGACGGTCTATCGCTGCCTGCGCTGCGATGGGATTTATCACCTCTACAGCGGCACCCTGTTTGCTGAGAGCCAACTGACGCCCGAACAGGTGGTGGTGCTGCTGCAAGGCGTGTTGCAAGGCAAGCCAAGCGCACAGTTGGGACGGGAAATCGGCTTGACCGAAAAGACGGTGCGCAAATGGCGGCATCGCGTGCAGGCGCAAGCGGAACGCCTCCAACCAAATAGCTCGTTGTCTGACCTGGCAACCGAGAGTGATGAGTTGTTCCAGAATGCGGGGGAAAAAAAAGGGCGTGGAACACTTCGACCCGCTTGACCCGCCGCGCGGTCATGCCAACAAGCGACGCGGACGGGGGACGTTTGCCAACGACCGACCGCCGGTGTTGGGCACGATTGGGCGCAGCAGCGGGCAGGTGCGTTTGCGCGTGGTCAAGGATACCAAACCTGTTACCCTGCGCGAGCATGTCGAACGCTTTACCAACGAAGGCACGCACATCTATACGGATGAGTACGACAACTACAACTCGATTGACCGTCGGCGTTCGACGATGGCACATGGTATCCATGAATGGGCGCGCGACGATGACGGCGACGGTATCCGCGAAGTCCATACCAACACGATTGAAGGCCTGTGGGCGGGTCTGCGTATCTTCTTGCGTCCGTTTCGCGGTGTTAGCAAGCATTTTCTGCGCGGCTCTGTGGCGATTCATGAGTTTGCTGTCAATCTCAAGCGAATTTCGGTCGGCTTCATTGCCGCTCTCGTCCGTTTGCACTCGTTTTACCGTTGAGCCAAAATGTTTATATCCGCTTGGGTTCGAGTCCCTTCGAACCCATGTTTAACTCTTGTATTATCACTACTTTTAGATCTCGAAATACTCGATCTAATATGAGAGTATTATCTTAACAAAATGGTCTAAGGGAAATTACCCTTTGAAGCTGCGAGCGGTAAAATAGCCGCCCTTTGGCCCATTGGGAGGTACTTTCGTGAACAGCATCGATGACCCACTCCTCGCCCTGCGCGACGAGTTTCCGATTCTTTCGACTTGTACCTATCTGATCAGCAACTCGCTCGGGGCGATGCCGCGCGGCGTCTACGACAAATTGAAGGAATACGCGGATACTTGGGTGATGCTCGGCGTGCGCGCCTGGGGAACAGCGGCATTCGATAATCCGACCTGGTGGAATGTCAAAGGCGTGGTGGGCGACCAGATTGCGCCCCTGATGGGCGCGCCTAAGGGCAGCGTGCTCGTCCACGAGAACGCCAGCATTGCCAACAGCATCCTGCTCTCATCGCTCGATTTCAGCGACACGAAACGCAATAAGATCGTCGTCAGCGACATGGACTTCCCTTCGGATGTCTATACGCTCCAAGCCATGCTCCCGCAGATGGAAATCGTCACGGTGCGCACGCACGACGGCATCACGCTCGACACCGACGAACTGCTCGCCGCCATTGACGAGCGCACGCGCCTCGTTAGCCTCTCGCATGTCCTCTTCAAGAGCGCTTATATCATCCCCGCCGCCGAAATTATCGCGAAGGCGCACCAGGT
>JBBSPQ010000211.1:0-5055 GCA_038258585.1 Pseudomonadales bacterium | reverse complement strand
GAATAGGACCGCAGTTTTACTGACTCCGGGTAGTGGTATTTAAATTTATTCGCTGGACTAGTAACGTCCTTCGGAATATCAATGACCACGGGACCAGGTCGACCTGTAGTAGCGATGTGAAACGCCTTCTTGACGATCATGGGAATGTCTTCCGGATTCTGCACCATGAAACTATGTTTCACGATTGGCCGGGAAATACCCACCATGTCCGTTTCCTGAAAGCCGTCAGAACCAATAAGGGGGCTCTCCACCTGCCCGGAAATGACAACCATCGGAATGGAATCCATGAATGCGGTCGCAATCCCAGTCACCGCATTAGTTGCACCGGGGCCAGATGTCACAAGCACTACGCCTGGCTTTCCTGTTGCGCGAGCATAGCCATCAGCAGCGTGCGTTGCCGCCTGCTCATGACGAACAAGTATGTGCTCAACTTTGTCTTGCCTAAAAATTGCATCGTAAATGTGTAATACGGCACCTCCAGGGTATCCGTAAATCATTTCTACGCCTTCATCGTGCAATGCCCTAATGAGCATCTCACCACCAGATAATAATTCCACTTGCTTGGACCTCTGTTCTGTCATATCTGCCAATACTGTTTGTTTGTATGGAAATAGCAATAATGTCGCTCGCCAATGGAGACGACCAACACACTGATTAATGTAGATTCAAGGAGATGTCAAAACGGGACAGGAGCGATATTACTCAAGGACCTCGATTGACTCTTGTCGGCTCTCTACGCGGTAACGTGTCGGAGCCTAAGGTGGACGTGTTTGACACCTAAGTAGTCATGGCGCCCGATAGTGTTTGCCGGGCGTCCGCTGAAGCAAACCGGATGAGGGAATGGCTTGCTCAGCCTGCTAACCAAAAACGCCGTAATTTTCCCACCATTTTCTATAAAGTCAAGCGTTTAAGCAGTTTGCAGGCAACAAGCATGTGCAATATCTTACTGACGCACGAAACTGAAGCCGTCACCTTGCACATCAATTAAAATTCCATCACCAGGCTCATAGTCGCCCTTGATCACCTGTTGCGCCAGTGGGTTCTCGATCCAGTTTTGGATAGCGCGCTTCAGAGGTCTCGCGCCATATACCGGGTCATAGCCCAAGTTAGCCAACTTATCTAACACTGCATCCGTTACTTCAAGACGTAAGTCATTGTCATGCAGGCGCTTGTTCAGCAGCTCAATCTGAATATCCGCAATGCCTCTAATCTGCGACTGCATCAAGGGATGGAACACCACCGTTTCGTCAATGCGATTCACAAACTCCGGGGAAAAATGTCGCACAACCACAGACAACACTTCCGCCTTCACCCTGTCATACCCCTGCTCGTCAGGAATTCCATCACTCATCATTTCTTGAATGCGGTCCGATCCCAGATTGGATGTCATCACGATCACCGTGTTGCGAAAGTCCACCGTCCTGCCATGCCCATCTGTCAAACGGCCATCATCCATGACCTGCAATAAAATATTGAAGACGTCCGGATGCGCTTTCTCTACTTCATCCAGCAGCAACACCGAATAAGGTCGACGACGCACAGCCTCGGTCAAATACCCACCTTCTTCATAACCAACATAACCGGGTGGCGCGCCAATCAATCGTGCGACAGAATGCCGTTCCATGAATTCGGACATATCAATTCGCACCATGGCATCCTGGGTATCAAACAGGAACTCGGCCAATGCTTTACACAATTCAGTCTTGCCAACCCCGGTTGGTCCAAGAAACAAAAATGAACCATTGGGGCGATTCGGATCAGACAGCCCGGACCGTGACCTGCGCACCGCATTCGCCACTGCGGAGACAGCTTCGTCCTGACCTATCACGCGCCTATGTAACGCCTCTTCCATTGCCAACAATTTCTGCTTGTCTCCCTGCAGCATCTTCGCAACAGGAATACCCGTCCAACGTGAAACAACGTCAGCAATTTCCTCTTCGGTCACTCGGCTTCGCAATAGACGCATGTCCATCATTTCCGCCTGCGCCGACATATCCAGCTTCTTTTCCAGATTCGGGATGATGCCGTACTGCAACTCTGACATTCTCGCCAAGTCACCCGCCCTGCGAGCCACTTCCAGTTCACTACGCGCCCGCTCAAGGTTGCTCTTGATTGATTGAGCACCTTGTACAGACGCTTTCTCTGCTTTCCAGACTTCTTCCAGATCTGAATACTCAATTTCCAGCTTCTTGATTTCATCAGCAAGTTTTACTGAACGTTTCCGCGATCCTTCGTCCTCTTCTTTCTTCAATGCCTCGCGTTCGATCTTCAGCTGAATTAGCCTTCTCTCGAGACGATCCATTACCTCAGGCTTTGAGTCAATTTCCATGCGAATGAGGCTCGCCGCTTCGTCAATCAGATCGATGGCTTTATCCGGTAATTGGCGATCAGGGATGTAACGCTGAGACAGCTTTGCAGCCGCAATGATCGCGGCATCGGAAATCTGTACACCGTGGTGAACTTCGTAGCGCTCTTTAAGACCGCGAAGAATGGCAATTGTGTCCTCTTCGCTTGGTTCGTTTACCAAAACTTTCTGAAAACGCCTCTCCAAAGCTGCGTCCTTCTCAATGTATTGTCTGTACTCGTCTAATGTGGTCGCACCCACACAATGCAGCTCACCACGGGCCAGCGCGGGTTTGAGCATATTGCCCGCATCCATTGATCCTTCCGCCTTTCCAGCCCCAACCATGGTGTGCAGCTCGTCGATAAACAGAATCACCGAGCCTTCCTGCTTGGATAATTCATTGAGAACACCTTTCAGGCGCTCCTCAAATTCGCCTCGATATTTTGCCCCCGCGATCAACGAACCCATATCGAGGGCAAGAATTTTCTTCTCCTTCAGGCCTTCCGGAACTTCACCATTGACGATTCGCTGAGCGAGTCCTTCCAAGATGGCCGTCTTACCGACCCCAGGTTCACCTATAAGGACAGGGTTGTTTTTTGTGCGGCGCTGCAAGACTTGAATCGTACGTCGAATTTCACTGTCACGCCCGATCACAGGATCGAGTTCACCTTTAGCTGCCCGTTCAGTCAGGTCTACACAAAATCGAGACAGTGCCTGCCAGGATTCTTCTGAATTAGCATCTGTAACTTTATCTCCCCCGCGCAGATTGCTGATCGCATTTTCCAGTGCCATTACGGAAACACCGAACGAATTCATCAGCTTGCCGAGATCTCCATTCTCCGCCATGGCAACGCGAAGTACGATTTCACTGGAGATGAATTTGTCTCCGGCATTCTGAGCTAGCTTATCGGCCTGATTCATCAGCCGACCAAGATCATTGGAAAGGGCCACATCACCTCCGTTTCCTTGCACTTTTGGCAATCGATCGATGAGCTCTTGCAGACGCTGACGAAGTTCCGGAATGTTGAAACCAGTTTGAGATAACAGTGGTCGTACAGATCCGCCCTTTTGGTCTAACAGAGCAGTAACCAAATGCACCGGTTCAATGAAATTATTGTCGTGCCCTACGGCTAACGATTGTGCATCAGACAAGGCTGCCTGAAGCTTGCTGGTCAGTTGATCCATGCGCATATTTTTACCTCTGTCGGAACGAGTCTCATGAAGGATGGAGGGTGTATGCGTTGAGTGGTCGGCATTCTCCACGGGCGAGCAAACTTACCTGATGGATGTTTAAGTGAGGCCGATTGAGATGAATTCAAGTGCCGCACTGATCAGATTGTGGCACAAATACCAATAAGGCTGGCCATGCGTCCGGTCTTGCTTTCACGACGATAGGAGTAGAATCGAGATGAGTCGCAGTAGGTACACAGTCCACCGCCATAAACGGCGCGCACACCGCTGGCTTCCAGCTTGAGGCGAGCAAGCTCATAAAGATCAGCGTAATACTTTCCTGCATTCGGCGACGGTGGAAAAGCACGGGTACGGCGGGTTTCAATCAGACTATCAGTACTGGATTCACCTCTACTCGAGTTCAGAAAAGCCGCCCTGACTTCGGCCCCTACTTCAAAATGACAAGGACCAATGGCAGGGCCTAGCCATGCAATAACATTGCTTGGCACAGCAAATCGCGCAAGAGTCTGCTCGAGGATTCCTTCTGCAAGTCCTCGCCATCCGGCGTGTGCGACCGCAACACAGTTTCCATCGTCAGATGCAAAAAAAACCGGCAGACAGTCAGCGGTAAGGACAGCGCCTGCCAATCCAGCTGAATCTATGAAAATCGCGTCTCCGGTCTGCACTCGAGCGACAGAGTCGGCCACTACTACATGAGTCCCATGAACCTGTTGCAACCACTGAATGGGGGAATTTTGCGCAACAAAGGCACTGAACTTCGTTCGGTTTTGGCGTACATCATCACTATTGTCTTCGACGTGATAGGCGAGATTGAAGCTGTCGAATGGCGAGTTGCTGACGCCTCCGATTCGAGTGCTGACCGCAGCAAAGACTCCAGCAGGTGCAGGCCAATCTGGATAAATTAACTCAGGTTGAGTGTTTGTGGCAGATTGATTCGTCACCTGGTACCTCCCTATACAACTGCGCCTGTGATCCAAGAAGCGACCTACATATCGCGCTGCATCACGGCAATGAGGCTCACCATATCTTCTGGTAGCTCGGATTCCCAACTGCACATTTCACCCGTACGGGGATGAATAAAACCCAGCCGCCTTGCATGTAGCGCCTGACGGCGAAACTCTTTGAGATGACGGGTCAATTCGCCGCTGCATGCTTTAGGAATCTTTAGTCGGCCGCCATACAACGGGTCACCCACCAGCGGGTAACGAATATGGCTCATATGGACACGAATCTGGTGCGTACGACCTGTTTCCAGTTTCACCCGTACGTGCGTGTGGGCTCGAAAGCGATTAAGCACACGATAGTGCGTCACAGAGTCTTTTCCATTTTCCAACACCGCGCGTTTCTGCCTGTGCACTGGATGACGTCCCAGCGGCAGATCTACCGTACCGCCGGCAGTCATCACTCCGATCACGATCGCCTCATATTCACGCTCGACTTCCCGGCGCTGAAGCTGCTTGACCAGTATTTTGTGCGATTGCAGATTCTTGGCGACAACCATCAGTCCGGAGGTATCCTTG
>JBBSPQ010000210.1:0-5058 GCA_038258585.1 Pseudomonadales bacterium | reverse complement strand
GTACGGCTCCAGTGCTGAAGGACAGGCAGGATACATGAAGTTTGGTGCACTGGCTGATAGCTATGGTTTTCTGCTGGCGATTCCTGATGGCACCGAAGAGTCTGGCGGCGACCACAACCGTTTCTGGAATGCCTCCAAGGCCTGCTGTAATTTCTTTGAGGAAGAACTGGATGACTCCGCCTACGTCCTGAATATCATCAACAAGATGAAGAGTCAGTTCAACGTCGATGGTCGACGCGTTTATCTGGTGGGTCACTCCAACGGTGGTTTCATGGCGCATCTGGCCGCACATGACCATTCCGATGTCATCGCAGCAGTTGCCAGTCTTGCCGGTGCAGAGGCAACAGATCCTCTGCCAGCCCCTGACCATCCTGTTCACGTTCTGCAGATACATGGCACCGCCGATGGCACTATTGCCTATGCAGGCGACAACATTCGCGGCAACATTTTTCCCGGCGCAGTAGAGACAATTGAACGCTGGGCAGCCTACAACGGTTGTGAACCGACAGGACAGGTAGTGGGCACGCTGGATCTGGACACTAATCTCCCAGGCATGGAATCTACCATCACTCGGTACAGTCAAGGTTGTCGCACCGGTGGTTCGGCAGAGTTGTGGACCATCGACAACGGCGCTCATATTCCTGCGTTGTCTCCGAGCTTTATAGAGGATGTAGTGCAATGGCTGTACGCTCATCCGAAAATGTGAGGCGACGCTCCAGGGTTGAGTCCTTCGCCCGCTTGATGGATCAATCGATTAGTCTGCCCGGGGGCATTCGCATTGGACTCGATGGAATCATTGGTTTGATTCCAGGGGTGGGAGACGCTGCGACTGGTGTGCTCTCACTCTGGCTCCTGCAGCAGGCATATCGGGAAGGTCTTCCGAAAAACGCGCTGGTGCGGATGGGTGGCAATATCGTTCTGGACACGACGATCGGAGCAATACCTTTGGCCGGCGATGTTTTCGATTTTTTCTGGAAGGCCAATATGCGCAATCTCAGGATTCTGGACAGGCATAGGGAGAAATTGTCCCAGACAGAAGCAGCCACTTTGGGGCGCCTATGAAGGATCGCCCCCCCAGTCACGCTCCATCACCAGATAACTGAAGGAAGCTGACCAGGTAATCAGCATGAATCCTACGAGAGCTTCGGTACCCGCGAGGAAGCGGATATCGCCCGAGGCCGAAAGGTCCCCCCACCCGACTGTGGTATAGGTCGCTGCAGAAAAATAAATACTGTCCAGAAAGCTGAATTCCGAATACCCACTTATTGTGCCGATACCGGAAAGAAGAAGTATCCAGAACGCGCCGCCAAACAACCAGATTTCTGCGATATGTACGAAAAGCAACGCAAACATGGTGGCCAGAACCACGGGGCGTGACCTGCGTTTTCGTTTCATATCTGACGATTTTCGATGCAGTCTGTTCAGCCAACGCAAGGCTTCATAATGGAAGACTATGGCAATGCTGACGACAAGGGCAGTGACCAGGGCAACAATCAGCTGTGCGTGCAAGGAGTTCATATTTTAGCGGTGACCGAATTTTATCATTTGAATGCTAGACCTTTAGTTTGAGCATAACCAGATGATGCCGGCCTGCCGGACCATACTATTTTCACAGTATAGTTCCAGGGCCGCAATATTGTCAGGGGGGCAGCACACCCCCTCTGCCTTGTTCCAGCCTGTCCACGCATGGTAAATTACGCCCCTCTTTTCACCCTGGCTCCTGCGCCAGACTCTGGAAAATAATCGGGATATACATGAGCAAGTACAAAATCGCACTGTTGGATGGTGATGGCATCGGCCCTGAAATCATGGTTGAAGCAGTCAAAGTTCTGCGCTTGGTTGAAGAGCGCAACGACGTTGAATTCGAACTGATTCACGCGCCTTTTGGCGCGAACGCCTATTTCGAATGTGGCGATGCATTTCCAGAACAGACCAAGAAAATCTGTGACGAAGCCGACGCCATTCTAAAAGGGCCCATTGGCCTCAGCCACGAAGAATCGAAGAAGATTCCAGTAGATAAACAGCCTGAGCGCGGCGCCCTGCTGCCCATGCGTCGCCGCTACAACACCTACGCGAATTTCCGTCCCGTATTTCTGCCACAGGGTCTCGCTCACTTCTCGCCGCTGAAGAAAGAAATCATCGGTGATGGCATCGACATCATGATCATCCGCGAATTGGTCGGTGGTCTGTATTTCGGTGAGAAAGAAACCGGCGTTAACGACAAGGGCCTGCGCTACGTCAAAGAAACCCTTGAGTACGACGAAGAACAAATTCGTCGCATCGCCATCGTGGCATTCGACACCTCCATGAAGCGCAAGAAAGTGCTGCACAACATCCACAAGAGCAATGTGCTGAAATCCAGCGTGCTGTGGAATGAGATTATGGACGAAGTAAGCAAAGACTACCCGGAAGTGAAAGTGATCAACATCCTCGTTGACGCTGCCGCCACCTACCTTTGTCTGAACCCAGGTCAGTTCGACGTGATGGTGATGGAAAATATGTTCGGCGACATCTTGAGCGATCAGGGCGGCGGCATTCTGGGTTCTCTGGGCCTGATGCCCTCTGCCTGTCTGGGCGACGACAAAGCCTACTACGAACCCTCTCACGGCTCCGCACCGGACATCGCCGGCAAGAACATCGCCAACCCCTACTCAATGATCGGTTCGGTGGCGATGATGCTGGAAATGAGTTTCGGCATGGACAAGGAAGCTAAAAACGTGTGGCACGCCATGCAAAGCGTGTTCGCGCAAGGCTACTCAACCGCCGATCTCTCCAAGCCGGGCGCCGGCATCAAGATGATTGATACTCAATCTTTCGGTGATCTGGTGGTAGAAGAACTGAAAAAACTGCCTGTTTAGTGCAGTTCAGTGTTAAGAGGGTCTACGACACTGGCACTCAGGACACGCGTGAACCCATCCAAGTACCCGTTCGGGCATAAAGGGCTCGGCAACAGCATCCATGCTGTTGACGGTCCTGAGTGCCAGTGCCGCAAACCCTCTCTGAATTGCAGTGGGCTGTTCAAGCGGATTTTTCGTGGAAGTGGCGCGGATTGAGATTTGTGGGGAGGCAGGGTGGGGTTCGGAGGCGTCAAAGGCCAGCGCCGAACGCAACAAAAAGACCCTAGGCTTTTTGTGGAGAGAGGGCACCGCGGAGCGGCGCAGGTCAGCCGCAGAACCGCACCCTGCCTCCCCACGAATCGGCCTACGAAGCACAATCCCCCAGATCACCCCTTCAAAGCATGCATTCGAATATTGATCATTCGCAAAGTAGCTTTCACAGCCGCCAACACCTGATTCGAATCAACGCCGCGAGTTTTCAGATCACGACCATCATTGTTCCAAGTGATAATACATTCGGTTAATGCACTGGTGTTGCCGCCGCGTGGAATGTGAACTTCGAAATCGATTAGAGTCGGCATCTCAAACTTGCGCTTCGTCAGAATCTTGCTGATGGCGTTGATGAATGCGGCAAAACCACCGTTGCCCGAGCCCGAACCATTGTATTCCTTGCCGTTGATCTCGACTCGGATACTCGCGGTGCTGTCTACGTCCAGACCACTGCTGATGTAACAGTTGAGCAGGCGGGTATAACTGTACTCGCGGCTTTCCAGAACGTCGGCGATGATGAAGGGCAAATCATCAGCGGTGATGACTTCCTTGGAGTCGCCTAGTTTGACAATGCGATTGAGGACTTTGCTCTGGTCCTCGGGCGACAGGGTCAGGCCCAGCTCTTCCAGATTGTTGGCGAGCGAAGCTTTGCCGCTCATTTTGCCGAGTGCGTAGATGCGCTTGCGCGCAAATCGTTCCGGATGCAGGGCGGTGATGTAGAGTCCGCCTTTGGAGTCGCCATCGGCATGAATGCCTGCTGTCTGGGTGAAGACATCTGCTCCCACGATTGGTGCGTTCGCTCCTACCCATTTGCCGGAAAAGTTTTCGACCATGCGACTGAGCAGGCCAATTCGCGTCTCATCGATTGAAAGTACCACGCCCATCTTGTCTTTGAGCACAACAGCGACTTCCGCCAGCGACGCGTTACCTGCACGCTCGCCCAGACAATTGACTGTGCAGTGAATCGTTTTGATGCCAGCCTTAACCGCCGCCATGACGTTCGCGGTGGCCAGACCATAATCGTTATGGGGATGGAAATCGAATTCAAGATCGGGGAAGTGCGTGATCATATCCGTCATCGCGTTGAACACTTCATCCGGTGTCATGACACCGAGCGTGTCGGGCAACATGAAATCGGCAATGCCGGTGTCCTTGATGCCATCCATCAGGCCGAAGACGTATTCGCGACTGTCTTGATAGCCGTTTGACCAGTCTTCCAGATACACGTTGACACGCAGCCCCTGCTCCTGGGCATAGGCCACAGTACGACGGATATCTTCGACATGTTGTTCGAGCGTGCGACCCAGCTGTTCTCGACAATGTTTTTCGCTGCCTTTGGCCAGCAGATTGATGACTTTGCCACCGGCTTCCACAACCCAGTTCACACTTAGTTTATGGTCTACAAAACCCAGCACTTCTACACGGTCCAAATAGCCTTCTTTTGCCGCCCACTGGTTGATCTCGATGACGGCGTTCTTTTCCCCATCGGAGACTCGCGCGGAAGCCACCTCAATCCGATCCACTTTCAAGGACTGCAAAAGAGCGCGGGCAATGTTGAGCTTTTCCTTAGCGGCGAAGGAAACGCCCTGTGTCTGCTCGCCGTCGCGCAGCGTCGTGTCCAATAGTTTGATGTGTCGACCGTGGGTGTTGCTCATTGCTCAATTCATCCTGCTGCTTGGGCAGACTCAAAGGGAGCGGGATTCTACCAAATAAAGCCACTCTTCATAACCCCGGGCCATAACCCCGACTAATAACCCCGTCTTGCAGGGCAAGCATGCTGGCGAAGGTTTTGAAATTCGTGCCATAGCGAAGCTTCACCTCAAGATATCCTTCACCGCGCCGATGCTGTGTGGCATGAATAGAAAACTTACCTCGTTACTCACCTGCCTGATCTGTTGTTCACCACTACAGGCCGCAGAATCCATGCCAGAAATCCATGCGGGCCCCAAGT
>JBBSPQ010000209.1:0-5062 GCA_038258585.1 Pseudomonadales bacterium | reverse complement strand
GGGTTCTTTGCCCATTAAAAAACTCGCCTTGATGAACCAAATCAAGGCGAGTTTCTCATAGTGCTCCATACGGGATTCGGACCCGTGTTTTGGCCTTGAGAGGGCCACGTCCTAGGCCTCTAGACGAATGGAGCAGACATAGCGTCATCTTAGCAAGCGCATACGTATAGGTCAAGATAGACTTGCTAACTTTCGCCGATTGAATGTATCAGCATTTGGATGATTGCGAACCAGAATCCACTTCCCCATGCGGCATGAATGATAACAAAAATGCCGGGAATACGAACCAGTATCGATAGTTTCTCTCGCAATCCGACGTGTATTGAAAAAACAATATTTACGAGCAGATATAACACAATTCCCCACACCCACCCCAACCTAACTTGTGGCAATAATATACTCAGTGGAACGCCACCAATGATAAACGCGACAAAAATCGGTGCCGCGAGATGGCGAATACGAAGGGATCGGGGGTGCTTCAGAAGTGTTTTGGGTTTTGAGGCACCATAACGGAAATACTGTCTCGCCAAAGCGGACAGAGTTTCCTGACCATAGTATTCCGAGAAAATTTCAGACGAGAAATAAATCAACCCACCTGCCCTTCGAATACGGACGTTAAACTCATAGTCTTCATTGACAACAAAAACTTCATCAAACAACCCAACTTCTGCGAAGACCTGACGAGGCCATGCTCCCATATAGACCGTATCGACATATTGAGATTTTCTGCTGACGCGGAAGGCTGTTGGAACTGCAAACCGTGAGCGACTTGCAAGTCCAATCGCACGCCCTGAAGTGGTCTTTCCGACATAGCTTATCGATCCGCCAACATTACTGGCCTGGGTTATAGTTAGCGCTTCTACACAACGTCGAACGTAATTAGTTGCAATGATTGTGTGCCCATCGACCCGAATAATTATCTGACCGCTTGCTATTTGAATCGCCTGGTTCAATCCAGCTGCCTGAATCCTGTGTACGTTATTCAATATCCGTATACGCTCCGATTCTGGCAGATCCTGAATCACACTCACTGTCTTATCATCACTCTGTCCATCGACAACAATAATTTCTAGCAACTCCGGAGGATAATCCTGCCGTAGTACTGCGCTGACACTTTGCGAGATATAGAGTGCCTCGTTGCGAACGGGCATGATGATGCTAACAGACGGATAGGTAATGAAAGGCTCCATGAAATTGATAATCTTTGGAGTATTGCCAAGTCCAAATTATACTGTAATATCGTAATTCGGAGAGTTTCGATGTGTGGCATTTGCGGCATTTATTACTTTAACAAACAGCGTCATGTAGCTACTGACGTATTGCACTCCATGACCGACACGTTGATACATCGCGGCCCTGATGATGCGGGTTCCTATTGCAACGGCCCTATTGGAATGGGCGTCCGCCGTTTAAGCATCCTCGATAAATCAGGTAGTCATCAACCCATCTTTGACCAGGACGAGCGTCTTTGTCTCATATGCAATGGCGAAATTTATAATTTTAGTGATCTGCGTACACAACTCGAGAGTCGGCATCATTTTCGCAGCGAAGGTGATGTGGAAACTATTCTGCATCTCTACGAGGAATATGGCCTTCTTTGCGTCAATTATTTACGAGGTATGTTTGCCTTTGCTCTCTGGGATTCGTCGAAACAACAACTGACACTTGCGGTTGATCGCTTTGGAAAGAAGCCGATTTATTATGCCATCGACGCGGAAAAGATCCTTTTTGCTTCAGAAATTAAGACGCTTTTGCGATACCCTGGACTGTCATACGATATAGATTACCAGGCGCTTGAAGAATATCTTGAGAATGGTTTTATCTCTGCTCCACGCTCAATCTACAGGAGTATTCGACGCCTTGCCCCTGCGCAGATCATGACTATCTCGCACAGCGGTGTGAGCCATACCGAACGCTACTGGGAGCCAGGTTTTACTGAGCGCGAAAAATGGGATAAGCGCCCTATAGATGACTGTGCCGCTGAATTGAGGGAGTTGTTGACCGAGGCGGTGCGCTTGCGGATGACTAGTGATGTTCCCGTCGGCGCATTTCTAAGCGGCGGTGTAGATAGTACAGCAGTCGTCGCTTTGATGACCCAACTTAGCACAACGCCTATAAAAACATTCTCTATTGGTTTTAGCGATGCACACTACGATGAAAGCCTCTTCGCGAAAGCTGCCGCCGTTCATTTTGGAAGTGACCATCACTCCGAGATTATTCATAGCGATCAACTTGACTATTTACCCGATCTCGTTCGCCACTTTGATGAACCATTCGCCGACTCATCAATGATTCCTACCTACCTTGTCTCGCAACTTGCCCGACAGGAAGTAACCGTTGCACTCAGTGGAGACGGCGGAGACGAAGTTTTTGCCGGTTATCATCAGCATCTTTATGGCTATCGACAGCATGTTTTGCAAACGCTGATCCCTGCTTCGCTTCATCCCCTCACGACAAGATTTGCCCGAATCTTGCCAGCCGCCACGCGGGTTAATCCATATCTTGCGGCGCTTGGTCGTCCGGCGGAATGCTGGCTCATTTCCGGTTTTTTCTCCGCACAGCAGAGGAATCGACTCTACAGTTCTGACACTTGCTCTATGCTGGCAAAATACGAACCCGAGCAGGCCAAAAGAGATGTATTCTCCCATGTGCGTCATTTAGATGAGCTTTCACAGTTACAATACTATGATCTGACGCGCTATCTACCGAATGATATTCTCGTCAAAGTTGATCGCGCGAGTATGTTTGCCTCACTAGAGGTTCGCTGCCCGCTTCTCGATCATAAAATCTTTGAGTTTATGGCTAGGTTGCCTCCTCACTATCGTATGAGCCTGATGTCAGGGAAAGTGCTGCTCAAAAAGGCGCTTGCTCCCCTGCTGCCCCCTTTTATTCATCATCGAAAAAAACAAGGCTTCACTATTCCCCAATCAGAATGGCTGCGGGGTACGCTTAACCCGTTTCTGCGTGAGGTACTGTCGCAGTCCCATTTCCGAGGAATGTTCGATCAATCTTATATTCAACAGCTTATCCGAGAGCATAGTCTCAATCAAATTGATCATAAAGATCGTCTGTGGGCGCTGCTCTGCTTCGAATTATGGGCACGCGAGCAGGTATAAATAATGCGGCTCACAGTCTGGCAGATCGATGCCACCCATTTGACGCCCTACTATAATTTGGCGTTGTGTTCCGCGTTGGCACAGGCAGATTGTGATGTACACTATGCAACATCAAGATTCATTTATGATACCGAACTCATTTACCCATCCAACTTCCAGATACATTTTTTCTACTTCCCGCAAGCCGATCTGCCCCGATTTTTCTGTGCCCCATCACTGCGGCGCTTGCTGAGGACATATCTATATCCCATAGGGAACCTTAGGCTTCTGAGAGCAATAGACGTAAATCCCCCTGCGATTGTTCATATGCAGTGGACACGGCTGCCGCGCCTTGATGAGTCGCTCATTGCTCAACTCCATCAGCGCGGGATACCTGTCGTCTACACGGCTCACGATGTTGAACCCCTTTTCTCTCACGCATTCAATCTTTCCAGAATCTACACCGCTGTTGACGCCATAATCGTTCATGCGGAAGCAAACCGGGACTTCCTACTTCAACGTTATCCAAACCTCTCGGAGAAAATCATCCGCATGATTCCACATTTGGCTCCTGAATGGATGATTCCGCAGGGTGCTGATCGTGCCGGAGCAAGGTCGATCCTGGGCATCGCCCCTGATGCCCAAATATTGCTGTTCTTTGGATCAAGCCGTCGCTATAAAGGACTGGATATACTCAAAGAGGCTTTTAGGCAAGCAAGGGCAGCTTGCCCTTCTCTCTGGTTAGTTGTGGCTGGGCATTTGGACGATCTTCAGGCTTCTTCATCACTCCCCGAGTCACAACTGCTCATTGAACCGAATTACATTCCCTCAGATCGAGTCTGGATATACCATCTCGCTGCGGATGTAATCGTATTGCCCTATACACAAATCTCTCAGAGTGGTGAACTCATCACGGCTATGAGTTTTGGCCTCCCTGTGATCGTGACAGATGTAGGTGGAATGCCGGAAACAATCTACAAGAATGGTTGGGTCGTGTCGCCAGATGATCCAGAGGCGCTGACCGACGCGATTATCGATGCGTTTTCGGACATTCCGCGACTTCAGTCGATGGGCAATCAATCACTTCAGTTAATTCAGGAGGTTCATTCGCCTGCTCAAGTCGCTCAGCAGACTATCGCGCTTTACGAGGAGGTTATAAGGTGTCACAGCGCATCCTCTACTGTACCGATAGTTTAATGGCGGGTGGCACGGAACATCAGCTTGTTATGCTCATTAGCCGATTGGATCGGCAGCGATTTGAGCCTTATGTTGTCTGTCTTTATGGTGAGCGTGCTGGGCGCAGTCTGCACTTTCTTAAGGATTTGCGGAAACTTAATGTCCCTGTGTTTCTCCTTGATCTCCAGTGGAGTGTCTGGGATAAGATGTATGCCGTAATAGCGCTTGCTCGCTTGATTCAGCGCGTCCGTCCACAGATCATTCAAGCGGTCAACTATCATAGTAACTTGTTGTTACGTTTAGCTCGTCCAATAATGTTCTATTCTGTGAAATTAATTGGATGTGTTTATGTTGAATACACACCAAAGCAATTATTTTACGAGTATTTATCGGGTTGGTTGTCTAATGTAACTGTGTGCAATAGCGGTTCTCTTCAGCGGCAATTGCCAAGACACTTGTCAGCGCAGGTTATTTTCAACGGCGTTGATGTTGAACGTTTCTCTCATAATCCTGATCCAGCCTTGCGCAGCCGCACATCCTCACAAGCGAAATCTGTCTTGTTGATGATCGGCCGAGTCGCTCATCAAAAAGCCCCTCATCTTGTGGTCGAAGCCATTGGAGTTCTCAAGCAGCGTGATCAGCTTCCCCCGGAGGTAGCAGTATGGATTGTGGGTGAATTGCAAGATGAGGATGTTCAGCAGCAGATCGATACGGCAATCCAGCGATATGACCTTGAAAGTGTCGTCTTGCAGTTTCCTGCTACCAGCAGTCCAGAGTCGTACTATCACGCT
>JBBSPQ010000208.1:0-5066 GCA_038258585.1 Pseudomonadales bacterium | reverse complement strand
ATAGGAGCCATGCTCCCATAGAACAACGACTCCACCAGCAATGGTATTGTACGTTTGTTGGCCAAACTGTGTAGTCACCATAATGGGCAGAAAATTTGCAGGAATGTAAAAAATCAGGCCCGTTATCAGATAGATCCAGCTACGTTGCAGCTGAGCATGTTTAGGTGAACGAGCGCGTGAATGAACGCGAGAGTGATCGCCAGCAGGCTGACTATTTCCAATCGCTCGCTTGACTTCCAGTGCGATCTGGAACCCATCCAAATGCATCATGGCGGCAATCAGAAATATATTGAACATGGCATATGACCAGAATGATATTCCCATTTGCAGGTTGGCCATCGACGCTATTTTTACCATGCTGACCAACACGCCAAGAAAGAAAATCTCAGCCATATTCCAGAAACGAAGAAACTCGACGACGCGTATGAGAGTAATTGTCCGAGAAGAAATTGCATTAAATTTAATAGAAAGAGCCAGCCAGCTCAGCATCACTACAAAGGCCGCAGGCAATGCGATGACAATCAGAAATGTGACGCACGCAAGCCCCCATTCCTGAAGCAACAGCAGTTCAGTTACAGTGCCCATCAGCGTAATTGCCCGTTTCTGTCCCTGCACGTCCAGCTGAATAAATTCGAACATGCTGCTGAATAACAGGCATAGGGCCGCCGTCAACGCAAATACTATGATGCGATCCAGTGCATTCCTGTGGACGTAACTGATCACATAATTACAGCGCGGACAGCTCGCCTTAAGTCCCTCAGGCAGATCTCCGATGTCTACAGGCAAATCGCACTCATGGCAGAAAGTGTGATTGTGAAGCACTCCCTCGTTCACTCGCAATACTCCTCTGCTCTTATATTTGAGCGACGCACATATTCGCTAACCGATATGCCGCTGTGCCGACCCAGTTGAATTATAAGACCCACCCCTACTACTTACCTATGTATAATTAATGTCCGAAAGCGACACCCTCAGGTCTGGCAATAATCCGTAACCAGACTCTACAAATTTACAGACCCCTATCATGACCCAGTCCGATAAAGACAAATGGAACACCCGCTACAGTGAGGGTGCATATGCGGATCGCACCAATCCGAGTACTATTCTGAAGCAATATGTGCCCGGAATCCTTGCCGCACATCTCACTGCGCCGGGCCAGTATGATCAATTGCGAGCATTGGATATCGCCTGTGGTGCCGGGCGCAACACCCTCTACCTTGCTCGTTCGGGGTACCATGTTGATGCTGTGGATGTAGCCTTCGAGGGCCTGAGGCGCGGAAAGACGACGATTGGCGATCAGCCCCTGTCCATACGCTGGATAGAACATGATCTTGACAACGGTCTGCCTCGCAAACTGACCCAATACGACATCATTGCCGTAATACGCTATCTGGACATGGCAACCGTGCGCGCAGCAGTGCAACTACTCAAACTCGACGGGTTTTTGATCTGTGAAGTCCATCTGGCGACAGAGGAGATAGTCGCTGGTCCGAAGGGAAACAGTTTTAGAGCCAAGCCTGAGGAATTGAAAGAGGCTGCCCTGGGATTGGAAATCGTCTCCTATTGGGAAGGCTTGACCGAGGATCCCGATGGGCAGTCAGTAGCGCTGGCGCAACTCGTGGCAAAGCGCACCGAACCGTTATAAAAACAGAGGCCCAATCGGGAGGACACTGAGTTGTATAAGGTACTGGTGATCGTAGAAGTACGGAACTTCGAGGCATTCGAGAAATTCGCGGCCAAAGCCGCGGCAATCATGGCTAATTATGGCGGTGTGGTGGTCAATGCGTTTGAAGCCTTCCGACTTGACGACGGGAGTGGGGAAGAGATTCATCTAGCAGAATTCCCTGATGCCGACCGTTTCGAACGTTATCGCCAGGACCCGAGATTGCGTGCTCTGGCTGATTTGAGGACAGAAGCTATTGCTGCCACTCAAATCAAACAGGGCCTGCATGAAAAGTTCTACCGCTGACACGAATAGACACACCCCTGTGCTGGAGCAATCCCCTGCCAAGGGGTATATTACTCCCGCCCCCGAAAACAATTAGAAGCACAGGACATTATAAAAACATGCGCCACCTGACTCTGCCTGCTGTATTGCTGGCCGCGCTCGTTACTATATTCAGCGTTCCCGCCTTTGCGAAAACCCCCTATTCCACCATTGTTCAACCAGAATGGCTGCAGGAAGTCATGCCGGAAGCGGACAGTTTTTCCGCGAAAGAAGCCGGCGAGGCACCTGTATACCGGGCTTATCGCCAGAATACGGACACCGGAGCACAGGAGCAGATAGGCTTTGTTTTCGTCAACGACGATTACCCCCCAAAGCGTGTGGGTTATGCGGCACCTATCGATCTGATGGTCGGGATGACGATGGACGGCATTGTTACCAACATCAAAGTCATGGACTACAACGAGTCCTACATGTATACCCGCGGCGACTTCGTCGATAGCTCCGTGTTTCTGTCTCAGTTTCGACGCAAGCCTATTACTGACGAATACCGGTTGCACCGCGACATAGACGGCCTAAGCGCAGCCAGTGCCACCAGCAGCGCCATTGCGCGCAGCGTGGGCGAAACAGCCAGACGCGTGGCCCGTTATTACCTCGGCTATGGTGAAGGCACTGAAGAAGAACAGAATTCTGCCGAGAACGCCAAGGCCTTGCTGGAAGAATTATCCTGGCAGGACATGATCGATCAGGGAATTGTCACTGAAATGAAGGCCCTGACGGCCGAAGGCGCAGAGATGACGCTGGCTTTTACCTACATCGGCAAAAAGGCGCTCGGAGAATTTTTCGTGGGAGAAGGCTCATACGAAGCTGCAGAATCTGATGCCTCCTTCCGTGCCGGTGGTGGTGAGCTGCTGCTAATTGCCCCCCGTGGCGAAGGTGCAGGCAATTCTTACCGTCCCTTTCCAATGTCCATGCAGCAGGGTGATGTCGTCCGGCGTGTCGCAGGAAATCGCTTTGCAACGGCAGGAAATGCCAGTGAAGGGGCCATTGCCGGACATGCGAATTACGGCGTGGCCGTTGCCATGCACCCGGATTTCGATGTGACACAACCGTTTACCATCATCTATCACACGCCGGGTGGTCGTGAGGATGTCAGTGTGAATTACGAGCTCGGCGGCGTTGGCCTTACCTTGGCTAAAGGCGAAATGGTGTTGTCGGAAGAGGATCTATTACAGGCTCAGTTGGCTGATGCAGGTTTTTTCAAACGTCTGGTACTAGATCCGCCGTGGGGAACAACTCCTTGGCTGGACGTGGTGTTACTACTGGCGCTTTTTGGCTTGGTCATGGGTGCGTTCCTGACCAAGAACGTGAAACTGCGCTGGGTGACTCTCACCATTACGCTGTTCTATCTGGGCTTTTACAAGAACGGTTTCCTGTCGATCTCTCACATCACCAATACAATCAAGCTCGGCCCGGAAATGATTACCAGCAACCTGCCGACCTTAATGATCGTGATTTTCACTCTGATAACTACGATTCTGTGGGGACGGGTGTTCTGTTCTTCACTGTGCCCGTTCGGAGCAGTGCAGGATTTTCTGGCCCGATTCACGCCCAAGCGCTGGAAGTTCAAGATGCCGCAGGCCATTCACGATCGCGCGATTTATATCAAGTATGGAATTCTTGCCGTTATTTTGGTGACCGCCGTGGCGGCATCGAACCTCAGTATATTCCAGTATTTTGAGCCATTTGGCACCTTGTTCTTCTTCAGTCCATCGGTAGTGCTATGGGTCATTTTGGTGGCTATTCTGGCGGCCTGCGTAGTGGTCGAACGTTTCTATTGCCGTTATGTGTGTCCACTTGGGGCGGCGCTGGGAGTGGTGTCGCTGGTCAGTCCGTTCCGCATCAACCGCGTGCCCCAGTGTACTCTTTGCAAAGTCTGCGAACATGCGTGTCCAACCGGCGCCATTCGTAACGAAAAAATTGATTTCAAGGAATGCGTACGTTGTGATCTATGCGAAACCAAACTGATCAACCTGGCCGGCACCTGTAAGTTTCCGATGGAAGAAATTACCCGTCGGCAGAAGGATAAGCGCCGTGCGCCGGTCGTTGATCTTATCCCAGCTACGTCCATGTAAAATTTCAGCAATATAAAAGCTTCTGGAGCAACGACATGAAAAAATTAGCGTTTCTAGCACTCTCTTTGACTCTCGCCACCGGCGGCCTTCTGAAATCATACGCCGCTGAAGATGAATGGATTACGCTTATCGATGGTGAAGAAGGATTGGAGAATTTCGATCAGGTCGGTGGCGCCACTTGGGTTGCTAAAGATGGCGCGATCGAAGCCACAGAGGGCACCGGCACCGCATTTCTAGTCACCAAGGAGTCCTACAGTAATTTCGTCCTGCATGTGGAGTTCTGGGTAAGTGACGACGCCAACAGTGGCATTTACATGCGTTGCCAGGACGTATCGGCAATCACCGATCGCAACTGCTACGAAGCCAATATTTATGACCAACGCCCCGACCTGAGTTTCGGCACTGGCGGCATCGTGCATATCGGACCGGTGTCAGAGCCCTATCCGAAGGCAGGCGGCAAGTGGAACTCTTACGACATTGTCCTGCAGGACGAACATTTGATGATCAATCTGAATCGGGAACAGACGGCTCACGTCATGGACAGCCAGTTCACCGAGGGCCCGATCGCACTGCAATGGGCCCGTGGCACCGTCAAGTTCCGCAATGTGCGAATTCAAAAGATGTAGATCTGAAACGGATTCTGCTCCATGGTGGAGTCAGCTCTTGGCTGCTACCCCCCGCTCAACGCACCGACAATTTGCACTCGATCGTTATTGGTGACGGGAACAGACAGCTCCCGCACCATGCTCTCGCCAACAAACATCGCAATGTGCCGCCTGATATTGCCGTGCTCGTCGACGATGCGAAATGCCAGCCCGCGGTAACGCCGCTCCAGCTCATCAATGACGTCGGCAAGGGTCAGACCCTTGCCAGTTTCAGCGCTCAACTCGAACGCCACCTCACGAACCCTGTCGGTGTAGTCCTCAAGCTGGCTGGGCAGGAAGACGCGAATCATTTAATTTTCACCGCCTCAACGGAATAAATCT
>JBBSPQ010000207.1:0-5066 GCA_038258585.1 Pseudomonadales bacterium | reverse complement strand
CACTCGTCAAATTATCGACAGCCGTTTGGGAATGTTCTGCGCCAGCGACGACATAGGGTTCGAATGTTCCCATGTCATGCAGAAAAGCGGCTGCAAACAAAACCTCTTCATCGATCGAGAGAGAAGAGCCTTGCGCTAACTCGCTGGCAACTAAGTAGTTGCGTTCGTAATGCTCCAATCCCCACGCGGAATGTTGTAGATTTTCCTCGGCGAACTGGTAAACGGCTTGCTTCCACGGGCTGTCCAGAGCGATGCCCGCGCGCGAGTGGGTTTCTTGCGCCGTCGCACTTAGCGACAGCGCAAGGAAAAGAGTGGAAACAATTGAAGCGAACGAAGAACCTTTCAAAATATTTCTCCCTTAGTGCTGTTTAGGCAAAAAAGTGGGTTAGTGATTAACTTTTTAAACAATGAAGGTCGTTTATTTAAGTGTCTTCGCCAACTCACCGTTATCGACCAAAGCTTGCAAATCGCTGGCGCCACCAATCAGTATGCCATTAACAAATATCATTGGAAACGAAGGCCAGCCACTCCACATTTTCAGTGCATTGCGGCGACGCCACATGCTGAAATAACTGCCGTACTCCATATAGATGTACGGGATGCGGAGACCGTCCAACAGCTTGCGGGCTTTTTTCGGTACGGGGTTCTGCGTCATACCGACAATCACGATGGCATTGCTGGCAACTGCGGCTTCAACCTCGTGAATGATGTCGGCGTTATTGTCAGCGATGGTTTGCTGAATAGCCGGGTGTACTCTGCTTTGCTCAAGAATGGGGCGGGTCATTTTAGTGTCTATCCTTAATGTTGTAGTACGTTATCAGTCTTTCAGGTGTATCCTGAGCCAAAAACGCTAACTGGAGAATAGTAAATGAATATGCAGCGAATATTTGTGGCTGGGGTTGTTACGTTCGGTTTAATCGCCTTTTCTGCTTCGCCAATGGTCTATAGCGCTGAGCAGGGGCAAATAGTAATAGACGATTTGACAGTCCCCCAACTGCGTGCCGAAATCGATAAAATCCAGACAGAATTTAACAAAGTGTTCAATTCACTCAACGAAGATGATGATTTTGATATTTTGTGTCAAAAATTCACCCCAACGGGATCGAATATCCCTCAGGTTGGCTGCGAACCCAAATTTGTCACCGATCGGCGAGGTGAGAATGCCAACGATTACAGGTTTGGAACCGATGAGTTGCTAAGTTCAGAGGCGTTGATTAAAGAGCTGCAACCCGAGTTCGAACTACTCACGGCAAAAATCAATGCAATTGCAGGTGAGAATGAGTACTTTCGAGAAATCAGTGGGATATTGCAAATGTTACGAGGGCGTCTCGCCGAGCTCAGCAAATGACCCCGCGCACTTAATAAGCTGTCATGATGTGAAGTTTCTTCCCCTCTTCGGGGGGGGGAGGTACAAACACCCTCCTATATGTCGGCTGTCCCGCCAATCTCTATACTTCTATACGATTAACACAGGAAACCGTAGTTACAAACTATTGCAATTCCGTGCCGGTTAACCCATGATTCGACCGTTCCAGAAGATGTTCAAGTTCATCCTGTAATTTCCTTACATCGCACTGGATTATTCAGTCCAAATGTAAACCCGTATCGTTTCGACAAGCGTTAAAAATAAAAAGCAAACCAGGAGAGATATATGCGATTCAAAGCACCCCACAAACGTAGACTGTTGTATACAGCTGTTACCCTTTCACTGCTTCCATTGGCTCACCAAAGCTTTGCCCAAGATGACATCGAGGAAGTGGTTGTAACCGGTTCCTATATTCGTCGTAGTGAAGGTTTTACCCAAGCCTCACAAGTGACTCAGCTTAACGCCGACGACTTGCTCGACGAAGGCACATTAAACATCGGCGAAGTCCTCAATGGCATGTCGTTCGTGGGCGGGCCGTCGTCCTCTCAAACGACCTCGATTCAGAGCGGAGGCCATAGTTCAGCTTCCTCCACCGTCGACCTGCGCGGTCTTGGACCACGCTCTACCCTAACGCTCATGGACGGCAAGCGCGTCATCAATGAGAACGTTAACGCAATGCTGCCTACGATTGCCATCCAACGCCTCGACATCGTGGCGGACGGAGCGGCGGCACTCTACGGTAACGAAGCAGTGGCCGGTGTGGTCAATTTCGTGCCTTATAGCTCGTATGATGGTTTGAGGATCGAGACTTACGGCGAAGGCGATTCTCGCGGTGATTATGACGAGCACTCCGTCCAAGCCCTCTGGGGCGGTGACGTCGGTGATGTGGACGTGGTGCTGGCAGGCCAGTTCCGGAAAACTAGCCGTCTTGGCTGGGATGAACGCCCATATCTAGCCCAAGCCGGTTTAAACTACTCTTCCAACGCGCCGGGCAACTATGTTCAACCGACTCGTAATGCGGCTGGTGAATACACTGGTGCGCAGTCTAACAAGGCAGATCCTAACTGTGCCCCAGCTTCCCAACGCCAGTCCTATAAGGTGAATGAGGCTAACAACCCTTACGGTATTCTGTATGGTGGCACCTGTTACTTTGACTTCGGCGATACTCGCAGCTATCGCGATCCTTCGGATACCTCTTCGTTTTTCGCCAATGCCACTTGGGAGGCCAGCGACAACCTGACTCTGAAATTTCAGCACTACAGTTCGCGTCTTCACGTGAATTCCTATACCTCTACCTCGAACCCTGGTAACTCCCGTATCGGCGAACTGCCGACTGTGCGTGGAGAACTGCCGGGCAATCCGTTCCTCGCTAAGAACTCTGCAGGCCAGCAGTTGTACGGTGTGGACCTCAACGGCGACGGTATCCCGGATCGTGGCACAATGGATGTCAACAAAGACGGCCTGATGGATTACATCGTCTCCGGCACCACTGCTAATGGTGTGCTGCTGCACGAAGACGTTAGGGCACGCACACTGCGTCCTATTAACAAGACCCACACCACTGCATCAGGTATTTCTCCGGACGGCGATAACCTGTCAAACAGTGCAGACCTGAGTAACCGCACGGTATTCCAGGCGGACTTCAAAGTGCCGTTCCTCGAAGGCTGGGATGGCATGGCAGCTTTTGCTCGTAGCACTGAAAGGTTTCGATTCGCGTCGACCCAAAACTTCGACATTGAGGCGATGAAGCAAGGACTCAACTGCGACGTCATCAATGATCGCGATGCCTGTTACAATCCGTTCTTCGTGGTCAATCAAGCGGACAATAACTCTATCCAAGTGATGGACGCGATTGCTTCGCAAGACAAGGAAATGAGTGAGAACTGGTTGAACACGATCGACATCGTGCTGAATGGCGATTTGCCTCTAGGCGGTTTCGAGCTTCCTGGCGGACCTATCGGTGCGGCCATTGGTTACCAGCTGCGTGAAGACAAGTACACCAACACCCCGTCAGCAGTTGAATTGCGCGGCGATACTTGGATCGGCAGTCCGTTTGAGGAAGACATCACTACCGGCAGCCGCGACGTGAATGCCTACTTTGCCGAGCTTGCTGTTCCGATCCTGCCTACAGTGGAACTCGAACTCGCGGTGCGTACTGAGGACTTCAGTACTGGTCAGAAATCCACAGATCCGAAATTCGGGATCACGTGGGCTGCGACCGATTGGCTGACCTTGCGCGCCACCACTGGTGACGCGTTCATTGCACCTTCGCTCGAACAGTTGCTGAACCCAGTGAGCTGCGGCCTGTCCACAGTGACTGACCGTTTCTCTCCCTTCTCCGCGTTCACTACCGCCTGTGCCGGTGGTAACCCTGCTTTGCAGAACGAGTATTCAACCTCTGAACAACTGGGCTTCGACCTGGCGTTTGGTGACTTCGATATGTCGGTCACTTGGAACCAGACAGACTTCCAGAATCGAATCGTGGGTATCTCAGGCCAAACGGTCATGAACAATGACTTCGAGGCGTTCAAAGCGTGGTCCGGTTTCACAGGTAGCGGTGTAGGCGCGGCCGGTCGGCCCTCGGAAAACCAGTTGCGGGCTTGGTTGGCCAGCGGTCTGAGCAACCCTGAGATCATCCGTGACAAGAACGATCTTGGTACCATTCTGCAAGTGACTACCCCGGGCAGCGTTAACGCCCAGAGTGTGAAGGTCACTGCCTATGACATTCAAGCAAACTACCGCATGAGCTTGGATAATTTGGGCGACTTCCGCGTCAGCTTGCAGGCAACGATGATGGATGAGTTCCTCTTCCAAGACGTCGAAAACGGTCCTGTTGTTGATGGTGTTGGTTCGACCAACCTGCAAACGGCTACCGCGCCGGCTGTGCCGAAATGGAAGGCCAACCTGCGTTTGGGCTGGACCATGGGTAACCACGCAGTATCCGGCACTCTGCATTACTTGGATGCAGTGGATTGGGATGGCACAAACTACACTGGAATCATCTCTCAGTTTGCCAACACCAGTCCTGATCCTAGTATCGTTGGTGGCCAGATCCGCGCTTGGACCGATTTCGACCTAGCGTATACCTATCGTGGTATTGAGTTGATGGGTAGCGAATTGGCAGTCAGCGTTGGTTCACGCAACCTGTTCGATCGCCAGGCACAGCGTACTCCAGACTTTGCTGGGGTAATGGCTGAGTTGCAGGATCCGATGGGTCGTTCGATCTATGCGCGTGCGGCTTTTGACTTCTAAAACCGCAGATAGCAACGCCTCCTGATCTGCGAGTATCATGACGCAGAAAGTGGCAACAGCAAGGAAAAGAGGCCCCATGCGGGGCCTTTTTTTCGTTCGGAAGCCGGGCTTTGCCCGGTTTCACCAAAATGCAGAATAAGAAGATTTTCCGGGGAGAGTACCAGATGATATCTGCTGCAAAAATTCCGGTCAGTGTTTACATCATTACACTGAACGAGGCCGGCAGGATCGCAACGTTATTGAATCAACTGCGAATCTTTGAGGAAGTCATAGTCGTCGATTGTGGGAGTACCGATCAGACAGCGGAAATCGCTAAGGGGTTCACCAATGTCAGATTCTCCCATCGCAACTGGTCCAGTTTCAGTGAACAGAAAGCTCATGCGCTTTCCTTGTGTCGTTTTGAGTGGGTCCTTAACATTGATTCCGATGAAGAACTGACGGAAGAATT
>JBBSPQ010000206.1:0-5071 GCA_038258585.1 Pseudomonadales bacterium | reverse complement strand
CTCTCGATGATACGCGAATCAGGCCGAAAAATCAGATTTTATTTGCGCTCCGAGCCCTGCTGAGCAGGACGGAAACGCCCTTCTTCCCTACTCAGGACGATATGCCCTTCGCTGTCCTCGACCCAGAAATCGACATGCGCTAAAGAGCTGATATCACCTGGATTGCCATCAAACACGGGCGTGGCCTTCACGGAATACACTTTGCCGGCTTCGGCGCGGATATGCAGCACCCGGCTGGTTGTCTCTCGGGTGGATGCATAGCTCACCAGCGCTGGCGCCAGCCCTTTACGCGCTCCCATATCCCAGGAGTAGTAAACCTGAAGTTCGCGCATGCCAGGATCAAGCAACACTTCGTCATAAGCTCGACTATTCTCTATGACATCCTTATCGATACGCAAAAACCGGACAGCATCCACATAGCTGTTGAGCCAATCCTTGCGATAAAAATAATCACCTTTAACTAGAGCCAGTTGAGAGGAAGGACGCACCTCCCCTGAGTAGCCTTTATAGGGAGTCTCGGCAGTGATACAACTGGACAGCGCTGCCGCTAAGCACAGCAATGAGAGCCGACTAATCAGCCTAGTTTTGAAGGCGCCGCTTAGCAGGGACAGTGTTCTAATTCGAGTCAGCATTAGTATTTTTCTTATGACAATTGTGTTGGTTCTGGCATCGGTGACGGCTAACATTTTCGGCTGCACTGACCTGTGTCGGACAGTCCCTCTCCAAGGTACTTATATTGGAGGTCAAACTCAACTTTTAGTTTCCTATGTCTCGCATCAAACTGACTCATCGACGAGATCGAAAAAAAGTCCGCATCAACTCCCCACACTTGTCTGCCAGAATGCCGCTCTCAAAAGTCATTTTGTGATTGAACTCACCATCATCAAGCAGCCTACGCGTACTGATTACCGAACCAAACCGGGGCTCCGAGGCACCAAACACTAGATGGTTTATTCGCGCATGAATCATCGCGCCAATGCACATGGTGCAAGGTTCTATAGTGACATATAGAGTACAGCCGGGGAGCCGGTAGTTGCCGAGCGCTGCAGCGGCAGAGCGCAGAGCCATTATTTCTGCATGAGCGGTCGGATCATGACTTCGAACAGGCTGGTTAAAACCACTGCCAAGTAATTGGTCGTCCTGCGAAACCACTAACGCCCCCACTGGGACTTCGCCCTCAGCAGCAGCCTGTGACGCCAGATCTAGCGCACGTTCCATCCAGTATTCTGGGCTACGAGTCATGGTGGTGCGTGTCTGGACTGTTTGTATGTGTAGAGCCAACGTAAGCGGTCGACTCTACACACAGAGAAATGAAAAATCTCAGAGCGTTGTGAGGGAAGTTGTGATTCGCAGCACTTGCCCAATCTGCAAGGCGTCGTTGACCAGTCTATTTTCTGCACTAAGCTCATCTACAGATATTCCATAGCGACGAGCAATACGCCACAACGTGTCGCCCCGCTTCACGCGATGAGTCGTCTCGGTGACAGACGCCACATCATTGGAATTTCCAGAAGCACTGGAAGACACATTGGATGCCATCACTTCTGGGGCGACTGCCGGGCCGCTTACGCTGGATCCGGGGATAGCCAACTTTTGACCGACGTTGATAAGGTCACCACGAATGCCGTTTGCAGCGCGCAGCTGGGCAATACTCGCGCCGGTAATGGAAGCAATGCGGGATAGTGTATCTCCGCGCCGCACTTCGTACTCGCTGATGGTGGTTGATGAACTCGCGCCCATCGCATATTGGCGATACGACTCGGTGAATACGGCCACATGGTAATGCGGAGGGCGACGCTCACGTGTGACATCCAAAACATCGGCAATCTCAAGTGAAAGTAGGGTGTTCTCCAACCATGTACGGCAGCGTCCCGCAGCAGGAATTCTCAGGTCGACCGCCATTCCCGTGGGGTGGACGGATTCGCTGGAGGCATTATTGGGCTGTTTGTCGATAGGACGGGTCAAGCTGGTAATGGTCAGCTTTTCGCCGCAAGCCACAAAATATTGAGCGCTTAATCGCTCGATGAAAAGTTTTACTGGCGGGCGTGCGTACGGGTAAGAAACATCATGCAATTCAAAGTGTTTGCTGGGTTCAACTTTGACAAGATCGCCCGCCGTCACAAATTTAGAGACCAATGCTGCGGTCTGGGCGAAGGCATAGCCATACTTCACTGCTTCGCTGTGTTGACGCTCCATCGAGGCGCGTGATCCCTTAAGACTTTGCGCATCGGCTGCGCTGCCAAGAGTCAAAAAAGCTGTCGCCAGAAATGCTATGGACAAATTTTGCATGTCAGGTGCCCTGTAAAAACTGTTTTTGTTTTAGGCTCTGCTCTGCACGCAGGGTTCTGAATCAACTGACTGCATACAGTATGAAAAGAGGTTCGGCGTCGATTCTATTGATTTACATAGAAACTTGTCAAGGATTCTACTATTTCTAAATGTTTTTGAGACTAAAAATGTCCTCATACCCCGCAAATGCTACTCGACTCGATATTCAGCTCGGAAAGACCTACGATTAAATCGTTACTTATGTCCGGGTAACAATGCGTTCAGAATGATCATCAAAGGTTTAACACTCAGCATGAATAAGATAACCAGAATTGCAAAGAACAAGGCAACTCAAGGTCGAAAGATTGCTTCCTCTCTTAGATTGTCGGGTCTTCACAAAAGCGGCAGGAATCGCAATCGCATGCTGCCAGGAGAGGTGGCCGGGATAGAACATAAGCCCGATGTGTTGACCCCTCCCGAACCGAGTAGCATATCGATCAGCTATACCGACTACTCCGTAACTCGAGTAGAGACTCGGGAAATTTCGAATCTGGAGGACCTTCTTAGCCAGCCTTTCCCAGACTGGGTCACCGTAAGGTGGATCAATGTCAACTCTACCCATCCCTACATCATCAATCTCTTCCGACTTCATTTCGGATTTCATACGCTGACCGCGGAAGATGTCATGCACATCCCCCAGCGCCCCCGCGTCGAAATTTTTGAAGATCATTACTTTGTTGTGTTGCGCATGTTGCAACTGACCCACCCAGGGCCCGAACAAGAAAGCGGTGATCTGGCGCTCGCAGTGGAGCAGGTCAGTCTATTTCTTTACGACAAAATACTAATTACATTTCAAGAAAAGCCCGGTGATGTCTGGCAGCCCATACGAGATCGGCTGCAGATCGCAAGCAGTAACATTCGAAAAAACAACGCCGGGTATTTGCTCTATGCCCTACTCGACGCGATTGTCGATCATTGTTTTCCAGTGCTGGAAAAATACGGCGACGCGATCGAAGGCCTCGAACTTTTAGCATTAGAAAAACCTTCTCCGCAGATACTGCACAGGATTCATTCACTGAAAAGAGAGCTCACTCTCTTAAGACGGATTATTTGGCCTATGCGAGAAGTTGTCGACCAGTTGTATCGACAGGAAAGCGGCAGAATTCAAGAAACCACCAAGCCATATTTACGCGATGTATATGAACATACGATCCAGATAGTTGAGATAATTGAATCCTACCGGGAGATGGTTTCCGGACTGAGCGACCTTTACATGTCCGCAGTGTCCAACAAAATGAATGAAATAATGAAAGTGCTCACCATCATGGCATCAGTATTTATTCCTCTGACATTTATTGCCGGTGTTTACGGAATGAACTTCGAATTCATGCCCGAACTAGCGCTGCCTTGGGCCTATCCTGCCCTATGGGGCGTTTTTGTGGTACTGACCAGCGGTATGTTGCTCTATTTTCGACGCAAAGGCTGGATTGGAAATGGCTAGTCTAACGACTTTATTTCCGTTACGAGCGGGGTTTGTATTGAAGGTAGTAGTTCAAACGGGACGTTCAATGAGAAAGTAGGACAACGCTATATATTTGTGCTGAAAGCAGCGATGTTGGGAGCCAGCGTCTTCCGTTAAATTCGCGGATGGCGCTGGCAGCTTATCTATTTCAACACAATGTCATTCTTCACTGAGACAACACCACCAACTGCACTAGTCACAGCCGCAGCTCTCGCGATGTCGCCTCTTTCGCTGACAAACCCGCTAAGTTGAACCACTCCCTTGAAGGTTTCAACGTTGATCTCAGCGGCACTTAATTCATCGTCGTTAAAGATTGCAGTCTTAACCTTGGCGGTGATTACGGTGTCATCAATGAGTTCGCCTGCACTTGACTGAGTGGGGGTGGAAGCACAACCGAGGGCAACCATCATGCAAAGAGCCATCGCGGCAGTGGAACAAATTTTTAAAAACTTCATGTGTAGACTCCGAGTTTGTGGGTGAGGATAAAGAGGTCGAAAGTTTATTGCTCGTTAATATATACGGCTTGTCGGCAGTTCGTCTGTGCTATATCGCACATATCACGGCACCCTTTTTGACGACGCCATTTTCTACTGCGCATATAACAAGCTGTACCCCATCTCCTGCGCCCGCGTTACCGAAATGACTCCCGCCGGCACCATGCGCGCATTCGGGATCAAGTCGGACGTCAGTTCCGCGAACACAGCCTGCTGTGTCGAGGCGGTGGCATTGGCAATAGCACGCGACATTTGGAGGGTGGCACGACTACAGACAGCAAACTGAACGCCTTCTTCGACCAGTTCCGAGATGGAATGCTGACCATTATTGGCTGCAGGTGTTTGCATCGGATTAGTCACTGGATCCGGGTCTGCATTGCGCATGAATATCGAACCGTATTTTGCCCAGATGCTATCGCCGTATCCATATGGCGTAGAGAGGTGGCGAAAGCAGACTAGCAAGGCATAATCGGACGGCTTGCCATCATACTCACTCACATGGGCATCGATTATGTTGCCCGCATTCCAGATCGCAGTGGCACCGCCGCCCATCGTGGAAGAATCGATGAATACTCGGTGATTGCCCGGCAACTCATCCATCCATGCATCTTTCGGGTGACGCCCCGGCTGAAATTCATCAATGCCGTCTTGGGCTGATGCAGACGAAGCTCCGGCGACGAGTCCGACTACCGCTGTCGCGCTAATACCTGTCATGAAGGCACGACGCCCCAGTGTTTTCTCATCGATGTCTTTCATTTTCATCTCCTGTCGCATTGACTAAGCGACT
>JBBSPQ010000205.1:0-5072 GCA_038258585.1 Pseudomonadales bacterium | reverse complement strand
CTGCAGGAAATGCTCACCGTCAAGTCGGACGATGTTGCTGGTCGAACCAAAATGTACAAAAACATCGTGGATGGCGATCACCGCATGGAGCCAGGTATGCCCGAGTCGTTCAATGTGTTGTTGAAAGAAATCAGATCGCTCGCAATCGATATGGATTTGGATGTATCGAGCAAGTAATGCGAACTCGCCCGACGGTATCCGTCGGGCGAGTATCTGAAACCTTGGAAGCTTTGCTTTAAGTAACACAACGAATTAGTGATTTTATGAAACCTGTTGCCATTGCGCGCCAGGCGGAGGATATAGAATGAAAGACCTGCTAGGGTTGCTTAAGTCCCAATCACAATCAGATGAGTTTGATTCCATCCGGATAGGTCTGGCATCGCCGGAAATGATTCGGGCATGGTCCTTTGGCGAAGTGAAAAAGCCAGAGACTATTAACTACCGTACGTTCAAACCAGAGCGCGATGGTTTGTTCTGTGCGAAAATTTTCGGACCGGTAAAAGACTACGAATGTCTTTGCGGCAAGTACAAGCGTCTTAAGCATCGCGGTGTAATCTGCGAGAAGTGTGGTGTTGAAGTTGCGTTGTCCAAAGTACGTCGTGATCGCATGGGTCACATTGAGCTAGCGAGCCCTGTTGCTCATATCTGGTTCCTGAAATCCCTGCCGTCCCGTATCGGCCTGCTGCTGGATATGACGCTGCGCGATATCGAACGCATTCTTTATTTCGAATCATTCGTTGTGACTGACCCAGGCATGACTACGCTGGAAAAAGGTCAATTGCTGACCGACGAACAGTACTACGAAGCGATGGAAGAATTCAGCGACGAATTCGACGCTAAGATGGGCGCCGAAGCCGTTCAACAGTTGATGAAGGATATGGATGTTGACGCTGAAGTTGCGCGTCTGCGTGAAGAGATTCCTGCGACCAACTCTGAAACCAAACTGAAAAAATTGTCCAAGCGTCTGAAGCTGCTTGAGGCCTTTGCCGAGTCTGGCAACAAGCCTGAGTGGATGGTGTTGACTGTATTGCCAGTACTGCCACCGGATCTGCGTCCTTTGGTGCCACTGGATGGTGGTCGTTTCGCTACTTCGGATCTGAACGATCTGTATCGTCGCGTGATCAACCGTAACAACCGTCTCAAGCGACTGCTGGATCTGAATGCTCCTGACATCATCGTACGTAACGAAAAGCGTATGTTGCAGGAAGCGGTTGATGCGTTGCTGGATAACGGTCGTCGTGGCCGTGCCATCACTGGTTCCAACAAGCGTCCGCTGAAATCTCTGGCAGACATGATCAAAGGTAAGCAAGGTCGTTTCCGTCAGAACTTACTCGGTAAGCGTGTGGATTACTCTGGCCGTTCAGTAATCGTGGTTGGTCCTACGCTGAAACTGCATCAGTGCGGTCTTCCGAAGAAGATGGCTCTGGAGCTGTTCAAGCCATTCATTTTCGGCAAGCTGGAGCGTCGTGGTCTGGCCACAACAATCAAAGCGGCCAAGAAAATGGTCGAGCGCGAAACAGCCGAAGTGTGGGATATCCTCGCTGACGTCATTCGCGAACATCCAGTATTGCTCAACCGTGCACCGACTCTGCACAGACTCGGTATTCAGGCATTCGAGCCAGTACTGATTGAAGGTAAAGCTATTCAGCTGCACCCGCTCGTCTGCGCGGCATACAATGCCGACTTCGACGGTGACCAGATGGCTGTTCACGTCCCATTGACGCTGGAAGCGCAGTTGGAAGCTCGTACGTTGATGATGTCAACGAACAACATTCTGGCTCCTGCGAGCGGTGAGCCAATCATCGTTCCATCTCAGGACGTGGTACTTGGTTTGTACTACATGACTCGTGCGCGTGTTAACGCGAAGGGCGAGGGCATGGTGTTCGCTGATGCGGCCGAAGTGCAGCGTGCGTATGAGACAGGTCACGCGCATTTGCAGGCACGTATCAAGGCGCGAATTGTCAGCACATCGGTAAACGCCGACGGTGAGAAAGTCACTACTCGTACTATGGAAGAAACAACCGTTGGCCGAGTGTTGATGTTCGACATCGTGCCTGCGGGTCTGCCGTTCTCTATGGTCAACCAGAAGATGACCAAGAAGCAGATCTCCGGAATTCTGAACGCTTGCTATCGCTACGTCGGTTTGAAAGAGACAGTAATTTTTGCTGACCAGTTGATGTACACCGGTTACAAGTATTCCACTCGCTCAGGCTCATCAATTGGCGTTAACGATTTCGTTATTCCGGTTGAGAAAGCTTCGATCATCGCTCAGGCTGATGCTGAAGTGGAAGAGATCGAGAACCAGTACGCCTCCGGTCTGGTAACTCAGGGTGAAAAGTACAACAAGGTTATCGACATCTGGTCACGCGCTAATGACCTAGTTGCCAAATCGATGATGGATGGATTGTCAACCGAGCCTGTGATTAACAAAGAAGGCAAGGAGGAGCGTCAGGAGTCTTTCAACTCCGTATACATCTACGCCGACTCTGGTGCTCGAGGCTCGCCCGCGCAGATTCGTCAGCTTGCCGGTATGCGAGGCTTGATGGCACGTCCAGACGGTTCGATCATCGAGACGCCGATCACGGCGAACTTCCGTGAAGGCTTGAGCGTGGTGCAGTACTTCACCTCTACTCACGGTGCTCGTAAAGGTTTGGCGGATACCGCATTGAAAACGGCGAACTCAGGGTACCTGACTCGTCGTCTGGTCGATATTTCCCAGGATCTGGTTATTACCGAGCATGACTGTGGTACCACGGATGGTCTGGTAATGCGTCCTGTAATTGAAGGCGGTGACATCATTGCGCCATTGGGTGATCGCGTATTGGGTCGTGTGTTGACGCAAGACGTAGTGAGCGAAGCGGGTGACGAAGTGGTCGTCGAAGCTGGCGTGATGGTCGACGAGCGTCTGGTTGAAAAACTTGACGCGCTTGGCGTTGATGAAGTTCACGTACGCTCCCCTATTACCTGTGAAACGCGTTTTGGTATTTGCCGTCTCTGTTACGGGCGTGATCTTGCTCGTGGCCACATCGCTAACGTTGGTGAAGCGATCGGTGTTATCGCGGCGCAATCAATTGGTGAGCCAGGCACGCAGCTGACGATGCGTACGTTCCACATCGGTGGTGCGGCATCTCGTGCAACTGCCGCTGACAACGTCCAAGTGAAAACCAAGGGTAGTGTTCAGCTTCACAATATGAAAACGGTAGAGAACATTCTCGGCAATCTGGTAGTGGTCTCCCGCTCCGGCGAATTGTTGGTGAGCGACGAGAGTGGTCGTGAGCGCGAGAAATATAAACTTCCGTACGGTTCCGTAATCACTCTTGGTAAGAATCTCTCAGTAGATTCTGGTCAGGTTGTCGCGACATGGGATCCGCACACCCACCCGATTATTTCGGAAGTGGCGGGTAAAGTGGCATTCGCCAACATGGAAGAAGGCATCACTGTGCGTCGTCAGACTGACGAGATCACTGGTTTGTCTAGCCTCTCGGTAATCGACCCTGCAGAGCGTTCTTCTGCGGCGAAAGAGTTGCGTCCTGCAGTAACGCTGCTGGGTGCAGATGGCAAAGAGCTGTGCATTCCTGGTACTAACGTGCCGGCGCATTACTTCTTGCCAGCGAACGCCATTATCGCGATTCAGGACGGTGCGCCACTCAATATCGGTGACGTAATTGCACGTATTCCGCAAGAGAGCTCAAAGACTCGAGACATCACCGGCGGTCTGCCGCGTGTTGCCGACTTGTTTGAAGCGCGTAAGCCGAAAGAGCCGGCTATTCTTGCGGAAATCTCCGGTACCGTGTCTTTCGGTAAGGAAACCAAAGGCAAGCGTCGTCTGATCATTACGCCGAAAGATGGCGTGAATCCGATTGATGGCAGCAGCTTCTACGAGACGCTGATTCCTAAGTGGCGCACCATGACTGTCTTCGAGGGTGAGTTTATCGAGAAGGGTGAAGTTGTGTCCGATGGCCCACCCTCGCCGCACGACATTCTGCGTCTAAAAGGCGTAGAGGCTTTGTCTGAGTACATCGTCAACGAAGTGCAAGAAGTTTACCGACTCCAAGGTGTGCGTATTAATGATAAGCATATCGAGGTCATCGTTAGACAGATGCTGCGCAAGGTTGAAGTGGCTGAGACAGGCGATTCATCCTTTATCAAAGGAGAGCAGGTCACCTTCACGCAAATCGCGGAAGAGAACGACAGAATGCGCGCTCAGGGTAAAGTCGAAGCAAGATTCCATCGCATGCTGCTGGGTATCACCAAGGCATCATTGGCGACAGAGTCTTTCATCTCTGCGGCATCTTTCCAGGAAACCACTCGGGTTCTGACGGAAGCGGCAGTAACAGGCAAGCGTGACTTCTTGCGCGGCCTGAAAGAGAACGTCGTAGTAGGTCGATTGATTCCAGCAGGAACCGGTTTGGCTTACCACGAGTCCCGCAAGCGGGTGGCAGCAGAAGCAGCGGCGATCGCGAATACGTCGGTCAGCGCCAGCGATGTGGAAGCCGCTTTGACAGAAGCCTTGAAGACCGGGGGTTGATTCTCTCGGTTAGGCGGTGGCTTAGTTAGCAGTTGACTATGGGGTGCGAGGTCTTTAAACTCTCGCATCCTTTATTCTGGGTAAGCTGCACACGCCTGTCTGATAATAAGGTGGTTCAGATTGCTCAGGCGCAGAAACATTGCTTTAGGCCGTGTTTTTCGCAGGCGATTTTTTATGCTTGCCGACTCGTCGGCAGTAAAACAGGGTTGATATCCAGCGGCATGTAGTCGCGGGACTATTTAAATTAAAGCAAGCTAAATAAAAGCAAGTGTAGGTAGGAGTATTGAATGGCAACTATTAACCAGTTGGTTCGTAAGCCAAGACAGAGCAGGGTTTCCAAAAGTGATGTACCAGCTTTGCAGGGTTGCCCGCAGCGCCGTGGGGTTTGTACCCGCGTTTACACCACAACGCCAAAGAAGCCAAACTCCGCCTTGCGTAAGGTTTGTCGTGTGCGTTTGACCAATGGCTTTGAAGTCACTTCCTATATCGGTGGTGAAGGCCACAACCTGCAGGAGCACTCGGTGGTGCTGATCCGCGGCGGTCG
>JBBSPQ010000204.1:0-5079 GCA_038258585.1 Pseudomonadales bacterium | reverse complement strand
TCCGGTGGTCAGCAGCAACGCACAGCCATTGCGCGGGCATTGGTAAAAGATGCCGGCATCGTTTTGCTGGACGAGCCACTGGTAAATCTCGATTACAAATTACGCGAAGAACTGCGCTCGGAAATGCGCAAATTGTTCTCGCAACAGAAAAATACTATCGCGCTGTATGCGACAACAGAGCCACTGGAAGCATCGCTTCTCGGCGAGAATATCGTGGTACTGGATAAAGGCAGGGTCTTACAAAGTGGCAGTCGCGATGAAGTCATGAATCGTCCCGCCACATTACGTGTGGCCGAGATTCTGAGTGATCCTCGCGTCAACACCATTTTAGGGCGTGTGGCGGCGACAAGTATTACCCTGGAAGGCAGCGCGTCCTTTACGGCGGAGAAATCGCTTGCTGACTTACCCGATGGCAATTACTGCTTTGTCCTGCGAGCCAACCACATCAGTCTTGCGCCGACGAGCAGCGCATCGCTCCAGATTCAGGCTGTGGTAGAAATGACAGAAGTGTCCGGCTCCGAAACTTTCATCCACGTTAAATTTGCAGACGCGTCCTGGACAGTGCAACAGGACGGCGTGCACAGGCACGATATCGATTCTGTCCTGACGCTGTACTTTGAGCCGGCCGACCTAATGGCCTTCTCTGCCGCTACCAACAGGCGGGCGGCGTAGTGGCTGAAATCATTTTCAAACAGGTTGCCCATTGCTACCCGGGTAAGGGTAAGAACGATGCTGTGGCAGAACAAAATTTAGCCCTCAGTGTCGGCGACTTTTGCTGGCAGGACGGAGGCGCTTACGCCTTGCTGGGCCCGTCCGGATGTGGCAAATCGACGTTGCTCAATATTATTTCCGGCTTGCTGGCGCCATCACAGGGCGAAGTTATCTTCGATGGCGTGAACGTGACGCATCAATCCACTGCCGCTCGCAATATCGCTCAGGTGTTTCAGTTTCCGGTGGTATACGACACGATGTCCGTATGCGACAACCTCGCGTTTCCGCTGCGTAATCGCGGTATTAAAGGGCTTGAGTTGTCTCGCCGGGTGAGTGAAATAGCTGAGATGCTTGAGCTTGAATCTGTACTGAATAAAAAAGCTCAGGGACTCACGGCTGATCAGAAACAATTGATTTCCCTAGGGCGAGGTCTCGTGCGCAAAGATGTGTCCGCTATTCTGTTCGATGAACCCCTGACCGTTATCGATCCCCACCAGAAATTCAAGCTACGCCGAAAACTCAAGGAGATTCATCGTCACCTCAAATTAACCCTGATCTATGTGACTCATGATCAGAGTGAAGCGTTGACCTTCGCCGATCAGGTGCTGGTAATGAACAAAGGAAAAATATTACAGCAGGGATCACCCGAACAACTGTTTGAGAATCCCGCGCACAGTTTTGTTGGTCACTTCATCGGCAGTCCAGGCATGAATTTTCTTACTTGTGACCTGCACAACGACTCTGTTCAGATCGCCGACACCATCATTCCTCTGGATGCACAACTGTGTCGACAAGGCTTGTTGCAGTTGGCCGCGTTAAACAACAATGCGAATACGTTAGTTGGCATTCGTCCGGAATATTTACAGTTGAGTACTAATCCGCAGCTAAACGGCAAAGCGGGAATTGCAGTCACGCTCGAAGCACTGGAAAACTACGGAGCATACCAAATGGCGACGGTGAGTTTTTCCGGCGCCACGGCAAGAGTAAAAACACGAAGGCCTCCCGAGTCAGGTGCGTTGTATTTGCAAATTCCTGAGTCAAAAACAAGGCTATATGTAAACAACACATTGGTGAATGCCAATGGATAAAATCAAGAACAACAAAGCCTGGTTGTTGGTACTTCCCGTAGTGTTGCTGGTCGCCTTCAGTGCCATTATACCGTTGATGACTGTGGTGAATTATTCAGTTCAGGATATCTTCGGGCCAAACAATAAGGTTTTCGTTGGCACCGAGTGGTTTGTCTATGTGCTGGAAGACGAACGCTTGCACAGCGCATTAGTGCGTCAGTTTATTTTCTCTTTTTCCGTGCTGGCAATCGAAGTTCCACTTGGCATCGCCATTGCCATGTGTATGCCCAGAAAGGGAGTGTGGGTGTCTGTGTGCCTGGTGTTACTGGCGTTGCCGCTCCTCGTTCCATTCAATGTCGTTGGCACGATCTGGCAGATCTTTGGCCGCGCAGACATTGGCCTGGGTGGCTGGACTCTCAATGCCCTGGGGGTGGATTATAATTACGCGCAGAATGTGGGTGACGCCTGGCTTACCGTGCTGGTCATGGATGTGTGGCATTGGACGTCGCTAATTGTGTTGTTGTGTTATGCAGGGCTGCTGTCGATTCCGGAAGTGTATTATCAGGCGGCGCGTATCGATGGAGCGTCGGCGTGGGCGGTGTTTCGTTATATTCAGTTACCAAAGTTGAGCAACGTCTTGGTGATCGGTGTGTTACTGCGTTTCATGGACAGTTTCATGATCTATGCAGAACCGTTCGTGTTGACTGGTGGAGGGCCGGGTAATGCGACCACGTTTCTCAGCCAGTATTTAACCACCATGGCGGTCGGACAGTTCGATCTCGGACCGGCTGCGGCATTTTCGTTAATCTACTTCCTCATCATTTTGTTGTTTAGTTGGTTGTTCTACACCGCGATCAACCACTTCTCGAGGAGTCAGTGATGTATAGAAAGCGAAAACTGATAATCCTTTCGCTCTATTTGCTGGCGTTGCTGCTGCCCTTGTACTGGCTTCTGAATATGTCGTTCAAAACCAATCAGGAAATCCTCAGCGGGCTGACTTTTTTTCCTGCCGACTTTACGCTGGCAAATTACAAAACCATTCTTACCGACTCGGCCTGGTACTCGGGTTACATCAATTCGTTCATCTATGTGGCGATGAACACAGTGATCTCGTTAACCGTTGCACTGCCTGCAGCCTATGCGTTTTCACGTTATCGATTTCTGGGTGACAAGCATCTGTTCTTCTGGTTGTTAACCAATCGCATGGCGCCACCAGCCGTTTTCTTGCTCCCGTTCGTACAGTTGTATTCCAGTGTCAATCTGTTCGACACTCACATCGCGGTGGCGTTGGCGCATTGCCTGTTCAATGTTCCATTATCTGTGTGGATTCTGGAGGGCTTTATGTCCGGCGTGCCTAAGGAGATCGACGAGACCGCCTATGTTGACGGTTATCGTTTTCCACGTTTTTTTATGACCGTTTTTATTCCCATGATCAAGACTGGCATCGGCGTGACCGCCTTCTTTTGTTTCATGTTCAGTTGGGTCGAATTATTGTTGGCGCGTACGCTGACGACGGTCAATGCAAAACCGATTGTCGCCATCATGACGCGAACGGTTAGCGCGTCCGGAATCGATTGGGGAGTGCTCGCCGCCGCTGGTGTATTAACAATTATCCCTGGGGCGATTGTTATCTGGTTCGTGCGCAAACACATTGCTCGCGGCTTTGCACTAGGGAGGGTGTAGTCATGGACTTGAGCTGGATGTCATGGACACCCATTACCGCCAGTTTTTTTGGGTTTATTGCCCTGTTGTTACTGGTGATGGGCGTTGCCGAAATTCTGTACCCCACGATTGAAAGAAAGGGTTGGTTGCCCATCGCGACTACTCGAGGAGACCGTGTTTTCATCGCGCTGCTTAGTAGCGCCTTTATTCATCTGGCTTGGCTAGGATTTGACGTAGCGCCCCTGTATTGGGCCACCCTACTGTGTTTTTGTTGGATGCTATTGTTGCTGCGTTACGGCTAACAATTTTTTAATCTGATTGCACCCGTTTACTTAAGTGGAGAAGCGAATGAAAATTAACAACAAGACTTCAATAAAAAATGGTTTTGCTCGTAAGTCGCTTGGCTGTGCTGCGTTACTAGCAGTGAGTGTTGCCTGCTCTGTTGCTTGGTCTGCTGCAGCCGAGGCCGACGAAGCCGCTGCGCGTCGTTGGATAGAGAGTGAGTTCTCGCCATCAACACTAACGCCCGAACAGCAACTAGAAGAGATGCGTTGGTTTATTCAGGCAGCGCAAGCGTTTCAAGGCATGGATATTCGTGTTGTCTCTGAAACTATCACTACTCATGAATACGAATCTCAGGTGCTAGCTCGTGCTTTTACAGAAATCACAGGCATCAATATCGTTCACGACTTGATACAGGAAGGAGACGTGATCGAGAAACTGCAAACTCAGATGCAATCGGGTGAAAACCTTTACGACGGTTATATTAACGATTCCGATCTCATAGGCACCCATTTTCGCTACGGCGCAGTGATGCCTATCTCCGACATGATCGAAGGCGAGGCGGCTAACTACACTCTGCCGACGCTGGATTTGGATGACTTTATCGGAATAAGTTTTACGACGGCACCCGATGGCAAAATATACCAGCTACCGGATCAGCAATTCGCTAACTTATATTGGTTCCGCAAAGACTGGTTTGACAGACCGGAACTGCAACAGCAATTTCGTGATCGTTATGGCTATGAATTAGGAGTGCCCGTTAATTGGACCGCTTATGAGGATATTGCCGATTTCTTTAGCAATCACGTCGGTGAAATTGATGGCGTGAAAGTGTACGGCCATATGGACTACGGCAAAAAAGATCCTTCTCTTGGCTGGCGTTTTACCGATGCATGGTTGTCGATGGCTGGAACGGGCGATAAGGGGTTCCCCAATGGTAAACCGGTCGATGAATGGGGCATTCGTGTCGAAGGCTGTTCGCCCGCAGGTTCCAGCGTGGAGCGCGGCGGCGCCACCAACGGACCCGCCGCCGTGTATGCTTTAACCAAATACATCGATTGGTTGAAACAATACGCGCCACCAGAGGCGTCGGGTATGACCTTCTCCGAAGCGGGCCCCGTGCCAGCACAGGGTCAGATAGCCCAACAAATTTTCTGGTATACGACTTTCACCGCTGACATGACTCAACCCGGACTGCCTGTTATGAATGATGACGGCACGCCGAAGTGGCGTATGGCGCCCTCGCCTCACGGACCGTATTGGGAAGAAGGCCTGACACTGGGCTATCAGGACACCGGCTCTTGGACCTTCATGAAAAACCCGCCGGAACAACGCCGACTCGCCGCATGGTTGTATG
>JBBSPQ010000203.1:0-5085 GCA_038258585.1 Pseudomonadales bacterium | reverse complement strand
CCTAGTGGTCAGATCGCTTTGGTTTTGGAGATGCTCTCAATACCTTTGATACGAGAAACGGGACTTTAAGACCTATCCGATCTGACCACTAGATTTCTGGCGCACATCGGTCTTAAAGCAGAGGTACGCAGAGACGAAAGACATAATGCGCTGATCGTGATTGAGACCGCGCTTTTTAACGAGCGACGCGGATGGATCGAAACATGGTTTCGACTGGTCAGGCAGGACAAGGATTACAGTTACTTTCGCGAGCGCTTGCGCGGTTCAGAGGACGCTCGATGACCGTACGTGGCATAGGGCTTGCGCCGCTGCTCGTGGCGCTGTTTTACAGTGTGTACCGGGTGTACAAGATCGGCGAGTGGATAGAGGGCGCGTGGCCGTACTATTCCCTACCCCCATCGCACGATCCGGCGCTGCAATGCATACCCTATATCCACAGAATCCCCATCAGCGCCGGACAGCGAGCTAAAAGCTCGTCACCCCGCGCGCCTATGGGCGCGATGCACCGCACCCACACGGCCAAAAGTTTACGATGTGAGGGATTCATTTACCGCTCCTCCCCCTCAAAGTCCTTACAATCAAGGTGCTGGCAATAGAGAGCAACCATGCCCACCAATTACGGCAAGCAGCTTAACTTCATCCTTCAAGAATTGCGACAGGTAACGCCTGCAACAGTCGTCAAAATTGAGGCCTTACGAGACGTTTACGGCCCGATAGTCGTCTTTTATGGGGCTTATGTTGTGCTTTCGCTGCAACTCCATGTCGATAGGTATGGCCTTGAGGCGTTGGCGTTCCGGACCCCTCAAGACGTAACAGGGGATATTCCTGCGGAGATACTCTCAACGGAAACACGGGAAATTATCGGAGAGCTGGTTCAGTGCTTTTGCGTCGAACTACATGTGGATGGCATGGGGATGTTTGCTAAGGAGTGAGCGCGATACGCCGCGACGAGGCGCTGCACCCTGCGAAAATTACAGCGGGGAGTGTCAAATTTACATTTTGTGATTTGGCTTGAGGCATCGCTTAGCAACTGCAAAGCTCAAACCAAGCGATACACCGATTGACCCAGCGACTGTTTGGACGTGTACCACCTCATTCTCAGCAGTCGCTAGTTTAGATGTGCGCTCAATCTCAACCACGAAAGAAATGTTTGGAGCCATCATTTCGATGGGCGGGGATTCGTGGAACTGGTAGCGAAACCACTCAGCATAAGCCGCTGTATCGAGCAGGTACTGCATTGCCATCCATCACCCCTTTCAATTACCTTAGTGTTATATATACGCCTAAGATTTGCGAGCAACCTTAACATACGCAAACAAAAAGACGGTCGAGAGGCCGTCTTTTTGATCTGCACCCGTTCAGAAGCTCCGGGTAACGCAACAAGGTAGACTGGGTCAAACGATGGCAGGAAAGGGGATGAGATGATGGGCACAAACCTAGACGATACTCTGAAAATAGAAGAGCTTGAGTTGTTTCGTGGGTTTGTAGAACTCCTCAAGACCGATTCGGGCATCGTATCCCCGAACACAGATCGGTATCTCGCCCTCATCCAGCATAGAAAGGCACGCGAGGCCTTTACACTCGCATGGAGAACCGTTCAAAACGAAGAAATTCCGCCTAAACTGCTCGACTTCCTATTTGAGGCGCTTTTTGCAGTGCGCTTGTATCGCACTGAAGCCCATGAGCCGCGAACTTAGAGGGGTGTCGTCGAAGAGAAGTGGCTTGATAAGCAACTCGTCATGCACCTGGTCGCGATACACCGCGATAACGGGGCGATTTCATGACCGTCTTACCATCGCGCCTGTTTTTCGCAATCCATTGGCGCATAGCGACCGTGCCGGATATTCCATTCTTCACAGTTGATAAAGTCGCAATTGCGCACGTCGTAGATCAAGCCACGTCGTAGATCAAGCCACGTCGCTCCAATTCGGCAATCACGTCTTTTGCCCGCTCAGGCAGGCTGGAAAGCGTGTTCGTGTTAAACAAGTTCGTTAGTTGTGGAATGGTAAGCAAAGCAAGGGTTCCATGGGCTGTCATGTTATTCTCTTCTATCGTTTATTCTGAATCGGAGTTTCGTCACTGGATGAGCTCTATACCGCTCAAACAGCTTGAATGTCACACCGATAAGGGAATAAGAAGACGGTCGCAAGGCTGTCTTTTAAAGATGTGACAATTTTATCCGAACCAAGCGATGCTTATTTTTTCTCAGTAGTAGCGTCGTATTCCACGAAAGCTTCTACTGTTCGGCCATTGTTCAGATTGTCGGCGATTTGGATACCGACTAACAGAGCTTGAGCAAATTCTGAAGCTTGCGCGATGGACATCTGATCTCTGGTTGGCTCTACTATGATCACGGGCCCAACTTGCGATATTTTTACTCTAACTAAGATCGGATTGTCAGAGGCGGCCCCTTTTCTCAACGATATATCGTAGCGCGCTTCTGTAGGACTAAACCTTTGAACGCTTACATACATCTCAGTTTGCTCCTTGTATAATTGCTTTCCTCAAATTGGTGGAAGCGTATCTATCAGGTCTCTCTATTCTATGCCCTACGCTGTCAGTACAGATCCGCCTTCCCCATCTGGCCTTACCCTCCCCATAATATTTGCCGTATGTCCTGTCCTTCCCCGTTGCCTCACGTTATCGTACTGGCATCGCAGCAGCGCTAGAATATGCTGCTGACCGAAAGCATGGAAACAGGAGCGAGCGATGTCCTCTGACCTGCGAAATGACCCCCGTTTCACCTTCGAAGCGACTGCGCGGCAAGCGGCCCAGGAGTTGATCGACTGTATCGTCTGGTCATCGAAATCGCAGGCGGACGTACCTGCCGTCATCGAGCAGATTGTCACCGTCATGCGGGATGAATGGCAGCAGACGGAATGGGGCGGCTACACGGATGCATTCGGCGAGGATCCGCTCAACAATGTCTCACGGCATACCGCAGCAATCGACCCATTTGCGAACCGCAGCCCTGTCAGCGCCGCAGACGCCAGAGACGATGAATCATCACCGTTCTTATCCCTGCTGTCTTGCCAGCCCGACAAGGGAGGCGATGGGACAGGTACCGTCGATGAGAATCCGACGCAACCGTTTCCTCCGCTGCCGACGCGCCTGGACAAGGACAGCGAGTAGCACCTGTCACGGTTATGCCTGGCTTTAGGCATAACCGCGCAAGCGTTGCATGAACATTGGCTCTGCTTCTGTCCGGCACGATTTTCAAACCTGCCGCCTACAGTCGCGATGCACCGCACCCAGCACGTCGCCGGGGCGCTGCTCGGCGGGTGAGCGCGCTACGCCGGGACGACACGCTGCACCCTGCGAAAATTACACTCTCGACTGTTAAACTTACAGCCGCGCAGGAACCCTATGTGCATGGCTTTAAGACGACGTGCTCGGAGGCGGACTGTTGACGCTAATGTCTCCCACCACTTGCTCTTTGTCCTGGGTCACCACCCACATGAAATAGATGCCTTGGCTCATGGTGTCGAAATGCAACGTGTTCGTCTCGGAGAGACTATCCGTACACCACCAGCGCTGCGCGCCCAAGTCCCACATCAGCAACCCGATGGAATGCCCGCGCTGCTGAGTGGGGACAAACTGAATATCCACCGCCCCAGAATCGGCAATCCAAGCCAGGCCGACTGTCGCAACCTCGGTGGTATAGCCACTCGGACAGGGATTACCGACATTCACAGCGATCTCACCGCTGGCCGTGACCGGAGCGTCATAGTAACTGGGTGTATGGGAGGGGGCTAACACATTGAGACTGAGCAACGGATTCACATCAATCCGGAGTTGAGAACCCGACGTTCCTTGATCACTTTGTTGAGTAACAATCTGTTGCTGTTCTGCTAGGCTGATCTTTTGCTGCCCCTGGACAGCAGGGAGCTTCACCAGGAGAATCGTGACAAGTGCAACGCAGGCAATCACGGTCGACAAAGCAGTTTTCGAAAACACTTGTTGGGATGAAATGATTTTGTTCATCGCTCTCTCTTATAATATAACAATTTGAATTACATTGTATAAGAGTTTTTGAATGACCACAAGAACCGAACTCAGTCGATGTTGCCGTAATGACACACAACAGTGTCGCATGTTTGACCAGCAAGCCGGGAACACGGCGTGCCTTCTACCAGTCGGATCTCGATGCGGTTACGGAGGAAGGTATTCCGGCTTGGAACCCCTCACCAGTCTACACTGCCAGCGGGACGGCTTCCTCAGCGACTAGATTAATCACGACGCCCTGCCGCTGCACCTCCCCGGCGACGACACGCTGCACCCTGCGAAAATTACAGTCAGGAATGTCTAATTTACAGACGATGCATTCAGGCAGTCGCTAGGTTATAGCGCCCTGCGCGCCGAAACGAGCTTCATCAGTGATAAGTTCGGTAAGCGCCGTCGCGGGTCCGGCATAATATTATCAAGCCTCAGTCAGTGAATCTCTTTAATTGATGACATATTTATGAATTTTCTCCGAAATTAAGCAATCTCCGCTCGATTCCATGTTATACAAATTTAAGTGAAGCATCCTTCACGCAGGATAGGATGGGCCATTTGTAGCAGGGAATAGAACATATTATGTATTCAAATAGTGTTTTCCGAATCACGAACGATACCCTTAAAGGCGTTTTGTCCCTCTATGCATCCGCTTGGGCTTCGGAGGCTGTTCATTATCGTGAACTTCAGCCCAACGCCGAGAATCTAGAGCGAGCGTTCTGGTTTGGCATGAGCAACGCTTTCGAGGATAGCGCCGACCAACTTATCAAGCGGCTCGACAAACCAACGGTATCAAACGTGTTCATTTTCATTCAAGTGTTGGCAGAACGTCAGGCTCAGGCAGACTATTATCATGCCGGACTGACGGATCAGCCCAGCCTCAGCGCTTACACTTTAGGCATCGCCGAAGCTTACAAGACCTGTGCTGATTATCTGGCGGATATACTGATACCGTGATTGCTAGTTGAAGTCGTTCATGTGGTACTTGTTAAAATGGGAGTTATCAGACAACCATTGAGCGAGAAACCGACATGAACGACACCTATATTGTAACGACGTATGTGGTGATTGATGATATTTTGAAAGCCT
>JBBSPQ010000202.1:0-5090 GCA_038258585.1 Pseudomonadales bacterium | reverse complement strand
GGATTTCCTTTCGATGAAACTCGGACGGTGATCGTGCGACGGCTAAGAAGATGAAGAAAACCCCACTTTGAGCCTCTCCAACAACCTACTTATTTATTGGTAGCTGACTTATATCGTCAATTCTCTCATTCACGCAAATTTACTTATTCTTCGCTCAGAAGCCTATTCAAAGAACAACTTCGCTCTAGCACAGCCTCTATGCGACCATCTGTCAATAGTTCTTCAACTTCTCTATGTTGTGGATCATGCAGTACAACTGCCACTGACCCTGCAATTTCTTGCGACCCCGCAGGCAAAACCGATTCAGTCGCTTATTGGTACCGATATTGCCGAACACAGGCTCCACCACAGACATCCGATGGCTGTAGATCTGTTTTCCCTTTGGACTGTCTATCCGCACCTTCATCCAGTCTGTGTAGCTGACCTTGCCAGCTTTGCTCGATACTCCCTTCTGCACGATGAACGAGACCTGCCTGCCGTGTCCTTTGCGAGTATCCGCTGACTCAGGATTTCTCATGCACTGCGTTTTGAGTGCGCAGGTTCTGCACTTGCTCAAAAATCTGTTCAATCTGAGCGGTGTAACTGCTGACAAAATTGGCGATGGTCGTAAAGTGCGGAACGCTGTCACACGACAACGCTTTTAAAATGATGTTTGTTTGGCAGCACCACTGAATCTGTCGGCTTGAGGTGATGCCTTTGGAATAGGCGAACAGAATGATTTTCAGAAAAATGGCTGGATCATATGCTGGTCTGCCGCCGTCATCGTTACAGTAGTTCGGGTAGTAAATGGACAGGTCAAGTTTATTGTCAATCAGGTAGTGAATTGCGTGTTCGAAGGTGCCTGGTTGCAATTGTTCTTCAAAATTGATCACCACCATCGCGGACTGATTGTAGTCGTAAGATTTGAACTTTGGCATGTGTCATACCTTAATGAGTGGCGGTGTCACATTTTAGCAGGAATGATCGGTTTTTAGAGTTTCTCTAAAGCCTCAACACCCTTGTTCTGGCGCCAAGGTGGATTGGCGGGTGGTTGTGCAAGCAAGCTCCGTGACAATTTACATTGGTCGATCAGAAACAGTTTGTTAACCGCCGATAATCTCATTCAAACCTTCGATTACATACGCGAGTTCGTCAGGGGCAACACTACCTATTTTCTTTCCGATACGTTCAGTGGAGAGGGTGCGAATCTGACTGATCTTTACCCACGAACATTTTGGTAGTTTTGAGGCCACGATCTTATGTGTAAGCGGAAAGCTGGCTTTTTGCTCCTGACTTGTAAGCGCAATCGCAATCACAGTGCCAGAACGTTCGTTGAAGATATCTTGGCTCAGAATAAGAACAGGGCGCTCCCTTGATTGCTCGCGCCATACCGTTGAATTGAGATTTGCCCAGCGACTTTCACCTCTCAGTATTTTGGCCATGCATCTAATTCCTCAGACAATCCTTCGTCAGCCATGGCTTTTTCAAAGGCAACGTCCAGCTTGTCACACTCTTCCGCGAGGCGATTCCGCTCAAGCCGCTCTAGTTTTTCAAGCACTGCCTCCTGGATGGCGCGGCTACGATTGCTGAATACCTTGCCCCTCACCAAGGCATCGACTTTGGCAAGCACGCCTTCCTCAATGGATATCGCTACTTTTGTCTGACTCATGGCAGAGACCTCTATGGTATGACGAAATATCATACTCTCGGGTTGCCGCGGGGGCAAGTCGAGGCGGTTAACGCTCCGCTAATGTGCCCCGCCTACGGCCTCACAATTCAGCGGATTGTTAGGCGCAATTATAAATCGTAGCAAAAACATATCCGAATCCATTTACACTAAGTAATGTCCATAGAGCAATTGGCACACCGAACAGTAGGGCTTCGCTTAAATATCGTTTTCTTTCGATAATCCCGGCCTTCCAAGCACCTCTCTCGAGTGCCTGAACCAGGACTTCCAATGCAAATAAGAATACAGTCAATACACCCAGGCCAACGCCGATACCCTTGCCTTCAACCAGAATTTCTCTAGCCAATTCCTCGCAAAAATTTCTCTTTGTACCTATTAATATATAGATAGAGAATATGGTTGATGCTAGCACCAGAACCCATGCAAAATATCTCATAGCGCCTGGCCAAAGAAGCATCAACAATATAGGTAAGAAGAACAGTGCTCCGAGCACTAGTGCCAGTATTATCGCATATCCAAACAAGTCGTTCAGAATAACAATGTGAGACAAATCGTGATGTAAAAATTCCACAATAATAGCCAGCAGAATCAATAAAGTGCTTACTAGAAGTGCATAACCGAAAGATACAGTAAGCGCGTTACGAAGGATGTTGGTCTGCATAATACTGAATAGCTCCTTTGAGTCAGAACAAAGCATTTCGCCTAACGCCAACACATGGGGCCGGAGTAAAATGTGGCCTGCTTTTCAAGGCCATAATTTACGGAGGTACCAGCCGCGCTTCTTAGCGGCGACATGATGTTTTTGTTAGGCATACTACTTCTTTAGTCCCTCTTGGAGTTCAACTATTATTACATGCGTGTCCGTAGTGCCAATATTTTCTCCAATATGATCCTGAGCAGAAACCCAATAAGTCTCACCTTCTTTTTTATCGACTATGATCTCCGTGTCGCCATTCAATATAAGTTTTCTCTTGAAGGTCGACAGCGCGTAAACCAAACTATCTGGATGGTGATGAAGATTTGTTTTATCTCCAGGCTTATCCTTATATTCAAGAACGCGTACCTGCTCATTCTTGAATATTTCTTTGTACTTATCGCCATCGCTCACTGTGGGGTCCTGAGCAAGTCCCGAATGAGCAAATAGCATTAGTAAAACAGTAGTTAAGTATCTATACATACATTTTTTCCGTCCATTGTAATTTCCTTAATTACGCCTGCTTAACGCCCTTGTTCTGGCGCCAAGGGAGATTGGCGCGACGGTTGCGAAAGCAAGCGGCGTGACAATTTGCCTTGGTCGCTCAGGAACAGATTATTATCGCCGCTTGCCATTGATGTATATGATGGTAATATACGCTCATGATTGAGCTGACGCAGATCACAGGCTTTGACTGGGATGATGGGAATTCCAGAAAAAGTACGGAAAAACATAGTGTTATCCAATCCGAGGCAGAGCAGATATTCTTTAATCAGCCACTGCTGCTTCTGGACGACCTCGCCCACAGTCAAAAAGAAGCGCGGTACCACGCTTTGGGCAAAACGGACGATGATCGAAAGCTTCATGTGACTTTCACCTTGCGTACCAAGGACACACTGATTCGGGTTATCTCTGCCCGGGATATGAACCGAAAAGAGAGGGCAATTTATGAGCAAAGCTAAAACTAAAGTACCAACCTTTAAGACTGAGGCCGAAGAACGGGTTTTCTGGGAACAGCATGATTCGTCGGACTATGTGGATTGGAGTAAAGCCAAGAAGGCTGTACTGCCCAACTTGAAGCCATCCACTACAACCATTTCCCTGCGCCTGCCCGAGGCCTTGCTCGATCGCATCAAGGTAGAGGCCAACAAGCGGGACATGCCGTATCAGTCACTCATTAAAGCCTGGCTTGCCAAAGATATTGAAGACCAGCGCAGAGCCTGAGTGCGCGATAACGTTGCTCTAAACGGCGCGGGCGCAGCAAGGGTCCGACGGAACGAAGTGCAGCGAATTTCAGCGCCTTGTTATGCGTATACGCACAGTGCAAGCAAGGTGGATATTTACTTCTCATCAGATTTCTCGCTAGAAAGGACCACAAATATCTCTGGCTGGTGATCTCTGAATCCTGGCAACCAGGGGCAGGAGAAAAGCTCATGCTCAGCATCCTGAAACTCAATTCGGCACCCACCTTCTTGACCAATGACGATCATCTGAAACCTTTGCCCCTTGCTTATCCGAAAATCTGTTGCGGCATATAGCGTGCCCCGCTGTTGTCCAAGGCCATCGCTAGAGCTTCTCACCTGCACGTCCTGTGTTAACTCAATAGTCAGTGGTAGTGCCTCATTGTTGCCGTCGATAGCTTCGTCATTTGCAACAACGATCAACGGGGTCAGTAAGAGCATCCAAGCAAGGTTTTGAATCATAGAGAAGATCTCAGCTAAACGTATAACGCCCTTCAACAACGGCGCGAATGAAGTGAGTGTCCGTTTGTTTGAGATTGTTATGTGCGGTCACCCCAAGAAGTTGGGTCTTTGCGCACATGAAAGACAGCTGTGACAATGATTCTTTGCCCATTGACGAAATACAGTATGCGGTAGGGAAAACGGCGTATAGCGATCCGCCTCAATTCTTTATGGAACTTACGATAAATGAGAGGATTTCTTGGCAGCTTATCCAACGCCTCTTCAATACATAAAAGGAAGTCATGACCCAAACCAGCCCGTTTACTTTCGTAGGCCGTGTACTGCTCTTCAATATCGAGTTCAGCCTCTGGCCGGACTGTGAGCGTGTAAGCCATTTACTTGGACAGTATTCGAGTTTTTACATCTGACCAGGGAGAGCCTATATCCTGGTCTATCTCAAACATTGCCAGCCGACGATTTACCTCCTCGAGCTGGGGGCCAGTTAAGTCGATCTCGACGTCTTCAGCGATCACACTGTCCCACAGGGTTTCAGCGAGAATGATACGCTCGGAGACCGTAAGTGATTGAATTTCCATAGCATAAAACCTTTGAAAGAACTTTGACGACTGATGTGGACATAAGTCTAGCACCGGAACGGCTAGCGCACGAGCACATAACGCCGCATTCAGCGGCTTGTCCGCTGCAATGCCTTGTTAGGCGCACTCGTGGTATCCATCTCATCTGGGTCACTTAGATACATTTTTACCAATTGGTTTTTATCAAGCCCTTTGTTACTAAGCCCAATATCTTCTCGAATTGCTCTGTAGAGTTTATTAACAGCGACTAGAACATTCCCACCGTCGGAAGACACTTTCTGAAAACCGAGCTGCGCATTGATTACTTTCGGTGACCCCCAGAGCACGACGTTTGTTTTAAACCCCACTAGGAAATCAACCAGCTCTTGCTGTGACGGAGGTTCTAGGGAAACATTTTCATTGCCCTTGGCCATTATCCTCGCGACCATATCGAGAAATTCCTTGTAGATTTC